>CAMZBE010000212.1 GCA_947304475.1 uncultured Clostridia bacterium | reverse complement strand
TTCGACGTAGGCGTCCCGCAGAGCGGGATCGGCGGAGCGGATCGTCATTTGTCAAGTCCCTCCGGGGGCGTTCCGACGCCGAGGGAGTATTTCTTCAGATACTCCTTGTAGTTCCACTTGAAACTCTCGCCGCCGGCGCGGACGTTGCGGAGATACTGGTGCATACCGAGGTCTCCGTTCGCCGACATTTCGAGGATCAGTCCGGCGATATTGGAACAGTGATCCGACACGCGCTCCAGATTGGTCAGAATATCGGCGAGAACGAATCCGTGTTCGATCGAACATTCGCTCTTTTGCAGGCGGAGAATGTGCTGCAGTTTGATCTCGTCGCGCAGGTAGTCGACCACCTGTTCAAGCGGCTCGACGAGCGAGGCGGCGTGCAGATCCTGCTTCGTGAAACTGTCGACGGCGAGCGTCAGGATCTCGTCCACCGCGCCGTACATCACCGAGAGTTCGCGGTTCGCCTCGTTCGAGAAGACCACCTTCTTGTCCCGGATCTCTTCCGCCGATTCGACGAGGTTGACGGCGTGGTCCGAGATGCGCTCGAAGTCGCCGATCAGGTGGAGCAGCGTCGTGACCTGTTTGCTCTCGCGTTCGGGAAGGTCGCGCGTCGACGCCAGTTTGGTCAGATAACTGCCGAGACTGTCTTCGTACAGGTCGGCTTTGTTTTCAAAGTCGCGTATGGTGCCGGCGATCTTTTCGTCGTACCGTCCGATCAGTCCGAGCGAGAGCCGGAACGCTTCGCACGAGATCACCGCCATCTTTTCGGTCACTTCGGTCGCGCGTTCGACGGCGACGGTCGGCGTCAAAAACAGACGTTCGTCGAGCAGGTCGATCGAGTCTTCACCCTTGTTTTCGGGCACGGACAGGACGGCGAGCCGCTCGATCAGCCGCGAGAAGGGCGCGAGCGAAATCACCGACAGGATCTTGAACGCCGTATGCACGGCGGCGATCCCCCACCAGTGGTCGACCGGGTGGGCGAGGAAGGGAATATCGAAGACGTTCGAGACGACAAGAAACACGATCAGCCACACAAGCGCCGACAGGACGTTGAAATACAGATGGATCAAAGCCGTTCTGCGCGCGTTCTTGTTCGCGCCGATTGAGGAGAGCATCGCGGTCACGCAGGTACCGATGTTCAAACCCATGATGATCGGGATCGAGGTTCCGTATGTGATCTCGCCGGTGGTCGCGAGCACCTGCAGGATACCGATCGAGGCGGCGGAAGACTGCACGACCAACGTCGGAATCAGACCGGCGATGATGCCGAGCCCCGGGTTCTCGAACATGGTGAGCAGGGAACGGAAGCCCGCGCTCTCCTTCAGGGGTTCGACCGCCTGCGCCATATATTCCATGCCGACCATCAGAACCGAGAAGCCGAGAAGGGCGTGCCCGATATTCTTCTTCCGGTCGTTCTTCGACATCATGGTAATGAACAGTCCCGTGATGGCGAGCAGGGGCATCCACGAGGTCGGTTTCAGCAGATTGAGATAGCCGAGAACGCCGCTGTCCCCGCCCTCGATCACCGAAAGACCGGTCAGCCACGCCGTCGAGGCGCTGCCGACGTTGGCGCCCATGATGACGCCGACGGTCTGCCGGAGCGTCATCAGTCCCGAGTTGACGAAACCGACGATCATAACCGTCGTCGCGGAACTCGACTGCACCAGAGCGGTCACGCCTAGCCCGAGCAGAAAGCCCTTGCGCGGGTTGGACGTCGCGTTGGAGAGAATGGATTTCATTCGGGAACCGCCGATCCGCTTCATCGCGTCGCCCATCACGTTCATACCGTAGAGGAACAGGGCAAGCCCGCAGATCAGTTGCAGCGTTTGCAGAAGAATGACCATTTTGCTGTCTTAATACCTTTCGTTCGTCGCGTCGTTTATCTTCTCGAAACAAGCCCCACCCCCGGGCGGGAACGGTCGGTTCCCGACGCCCGGGAACGGGGCCGGCTTCGGATCATTCGGTTTCGGTTTCGGGTTTGGTTTCTTTTTTGGGTGCGGGGGTTTCGTTGACCGGGGGTTCGGTTTTTGCGTCGGCGGGGGAGGGGTTTTCATCGGAGCCGTCCGAAGACGGGGTTCCTGCGACGGTTTCGGTATCCGGCTTTTTCTCACCGCCGTTTTCGGCTTCCGGTTCGGTCTGCGCCTCGTCGAGCGGCGCTTCGGCTTCCGCATCAATCACGGTCATCAGGGGGATCGCCGCCTCGGTGGTCCCGCTTTCCTGCGCCTCGATGACGAGTTCGGAGATACGCTTCTGCTCCGCCTTGGTGTGGCGGCGGTCGCGACGGAATTTCCGCGCCTTCTCACGCAGCAGGTCGGGATCGTCCGACGGGTTGTGATAGTGCCGCCGATAGTCGTCCGCCATTTCGCCTTTCCCGCGCTTGTTCAGCATGAAATCGGTCAGTTTGCGGATGATATCGTAGAGGATCGTGAAGGTCGGGACGCCGAGGAGCAGTCCGGGGAACCCGAACAGTCCGCCGAACAGGATCACCGAGAAGAGTACCCAGAAACTCGACATCTCGATCGAGTTCCCGACGATCAGCGGATCGAAGATGTTGGCGTCGAGTTGCTGAATGACGATCACGAGGATCAGGAAGTAGATTACCTTGACCGGATCGATCATCAGAATAATCAGGCAGGAAGGCACGGCGCCGATGTAGGGCCCGAAGAAGGGGATCATCTGCGACATACCCATCAGCATCGAGATCAGGACCGCCTGCGGCACGCCGGCGATGGTCGAGGCGACGAAGATCAGAACCCCCACCAGAAGCGAGTCGAGCATCCGCCCGGAGATGAAGCCCGAGAAGACGCGGTTGGCGTAATTGCATTCGTCGAGAAAGATTTTCGCCCATTTGTCGGGAAGCGCCGCGTTGACGATCAAAATGCCCTGCTTCGCGAATTTCTTGCGGTTGGCGAGGGTGTAGACCACGACCACGATCGAGACCACGATGTTGAGCAGCACGGTGACGATCATTTTCCCGACGCTGAACGTGCCGGAGACGATGGGTGCCAGTTTCGCGAAGATCGAAGTCAGATCGGCGCTTGTCAGGTCGGCGAGCGTCGGGGCGACCGCGTTGGTCAGCCAGTTGACAAGTCCGCTTGAAACGCGGTTCAACTGCTGCTGCAGCGAGTCGTTCAGTTCGGGATTGTC
>CAMZBE010000211.1 GCA_947304475.1 uncultured Clostridia bacterium | reverse complement strand
GAACGGTCATACCGTTTTCGCGGTTGAGTTTTTCCATCGTGTCGGTGACTTCCCTGCGTCCGCGGGGATCGAGCATCGCGGTCGATTCGTCGAACACGATACACTTCGGCATCATGGCGATCACGCCGGCGATGGCGACGCGCTGCTTCTGCCCGCCCGAGAGTTTGTGGGGAGCGTGGCGCGCGTAATCGCGCATACCGACGGTATCGAGCGCGGAGTCGATGCGCGCCCGTATCTCTTCGCGCGGAAGCCCGAGGTTTTCGGGACCGAACGCGACGTCTTCCTCAACGACGGTGGCGACAAGTTGGTTGTCGGGATTCTGAAAGACCATACCGATCTTCCGCCGGATCTCGAAAATCTCGTCGTCGGACAGCCCTTCGGGCGTCACGGTCTTCCCGTCGATCTCGATCTCCCCCGCCGTCGGGATCAGGATCAGGTCGAGGAGTTTCGCGAGCGTGGATTTCCCCGATCCGTTATGTCCCAGGATCGCGATATATTCGCCTTCGTCAATGGACAGCGAAACGTTGGACAGCGCCCTGATCGGACGCTCCCCGTTCTCGCCCCCGTACTCGAAGGTCAGATGCCTTGTTTCGATAAAATGCGACACGACGTTTCCCTTTCAGAAGGAGATCAGAAAATATGACGGACGCTCCCGCCGCACGGGAGGACCAGTCCGCTCTCAGTCACCGGAAGCCCGAGTTCGTCGGCGTCCGAACGTCCGCCGAACCGACGCGCGATCCGGAGCCCCGTGATGTATTGCATGGCGGTCGGACTCAAACCCGTAGTGTACGAATTGAGCAGGAAGAAAAGCGGTGTGTCCGAAAGAACCCCCGCGACAAGCGATACGAACCCGTCGATCGCCTCTTCAATCTTCCACACTTCCCCCGTCGGTCCGCGCCCGTACGAAGGAGGATCCATAATGATCGCGTCGTAGCGATTCCCGCGACGGATCTCGCGCTCGACGAATTTGCGGCAATCGTCGACGATGTAGCGGATCGGCGCGTCGGAGAGCCCCGAGAGCGTCGCGTTCTCTTTCGCCGTCGCGACCATCCCCTTCGCCGCGTCGACGTGTACCACCGACGCGCCCGCCTTCGCCGCCGCGACCGTCGCGCCGCCGGTATAGGCGAACAGGTTGAGCACCTTAACGGGGCGTCCCGCCGAACGGATCAGTTCGGAGAACCAGTCCCAGTTCGCCGCCTGCTCCGGAAAGATCCCGGTGTGTTTGAAGCCCATCGGCTTGATCCGGAAGGTAAGGTCCCGGTAGGAGATGTTCCACGCCTCTGGCAATTTGTTTTCGCTCCACGAACCGCCGCCTGACGACGACCGACGGTAATCGGCGTCGGACTTTTTCCAGAGACGGCTGTTCTTCTCCCCGTGCCAGAGCACCTGGGGATCCGGACGGATCAGGATATACTTTCCCCACCGCTCCAGTTTCTCGCCGTCCGAGGCGTCGAGCAGTTCATAGTCTTTCCATTGATCGCAAATCCACATAGCAATTCCGTCCGTTTACGGTTGATTGAAATAGTCCTTCAGAGCCGATCCCGCCGCCTGACCGTGACAGAGCGCGATGGCAAGCGCGTCGGCGGTATCGTCGGGTTTCGGCGCCGCCTTGAGCCGGAGCAGCGAGGTCACCATCGCGATCACCTGCTTCTTCTCTGCTTTTCCGTATCCGACCACCGCCTGCTTGACCTGAGGGGGCGTGTATTCGTGGATCGGAAGCCCGTTCTTCTGACAGGCGAGCAGAATGACGCCGCGCGCCTCCGCGACCGTGATCCCGGTCGTGATGTTGTTGGTAAAGAACAGTTCCTCGATCGCGACCTCTTCCGGCTTGTACTTTTCGATGATCCGGTTCAGTTCGTTATAGATGATCTCAAGACGGGACTCGACCGAAGTGTGCGCCGGGGTGTTGATATCCCCGCAGGCGATCGGCCGGAACTGTCCTCTGTACGCCTCGATAACCCCCCACCCGACGATGGCGAGTCCGGGATCGATGCCGAGAATGATCATCTTCCTGTCCTTTCGGTATCGGGGAGAACCCCCGTTTCTCTTTTATCAAGATATTTTACCACACTTTTTCGGGAAAGTCAAAGGAAAACGCGAAAAAGTGTTTTTTCGGAAATGCGGTTTACAAAAAGCACGCTATATGTTATACTATATTGGTGAAAATGCAAAGGAGAGACGATCCATGACGGGAATGCAACGAAACAACCGTTTATCCGGGGCGGCGAACGCGATCAGCCGATCCCGGTTTTCGCCGTATCTGTTCTCTTTTTTCCTGTCGGCGTTCGGGCTCTGTCTGGTTTTTCTTTTCGCGCGCGACAGTTTGTCTTTTCTCTATGAGACGCAAACGGCGGGCTGGTACGGTCTTCTCCGCTTGCTCGGTCGCGGCAACTCGCTTGCCGTCCTTACCGAAAGCAACGACCTCGCCTTTCTTTCCTTCGCGTTCAATCCGCTGAACCGTCTGCTTGCTCTCTTCCCCTTTTCGTCGTCTCTTACCGCCGTCGTTCTGTATAACGCGATCAAATGCGGTCTTGGAGCCGCGGCGTTTGCTTACTTCCTGAAACTGCGGAGAGCGGAAGACCTGACCGCCGTTCTGTTCTCGGTGCTCTACGCCCTCTCGTCCTATTCGATCGTCAGCCAACTGACCGGAGTTTCCGCCGACGCTACCGTCGTTCTTCCGCTTCTCCTTGCGGGGATTGAACGAATCGTTTCGCGTCGCGGCGTCTCCCTGTTCTCCGTCTCGCTCGCCCTCTGCGCCGTCACGTCGTTCAGGACGACGTTCGGCTTCTTCTTCTTTTCGCTTCTGTGGTTGTTCGTAACCCGCTTTTCGGTCTCCCAGCAGAGAGCGAAAACCCTCTTTTTCGACCTGCTTCTCGTCCTTCTTTCGGTCCCGGTCGCGGTCCTTCTTTCCGCGCCGGTCCTCTTCCCCTCGTTCGACCGGCTGCTCCTTTCGTTCATCGACCTGTCGTTTACGCAGAATTATAACCTGATCGAATTCTTCGGCAAAATGCTCCCGGCGACCTACGACGGTCTTTTCGGGAACCGTTTTCCGTATCTCTTTATCGGCATGATCCCGCTTCTTCTCCTGCCGATCTTCTTCCTCGCGAAAAAAATCCCGTTGCGCGAGAAAATCGCCCACGGTATCCTGCTCTTTTTCCTGT
>CAMZBE010000210.1 GCA_947304475.1 uncultured Clostridia bacterium | reverse complement strand
CGTCATCAGCGACGGAAAGGTTTTGATGGACGGGACGCCGCGCGAGGTCTTCTCACAGGTAGAACCGCTCGTCGCTTGCGGACTCGAGGCGCCGCAAGGGACCGAACTGCTCTACGAACTGTCGCTCTGCGGCTGCCCGCTCCCCTCGGGGCGCCTGACGGTCGCGGAATGTGCCGACGCACTAGAAACTCTGCTCTCGGGAAAAGGGAAAACCGGAGATGTATAAACTCGAACTGAAGGACGTGACGCACGTCTACGGGGCGCGGACACCGTTTGAGAAAACCGCTCTCCGCTCTGTGAATATCGGATTTGAGACCGGACTTGTGACCGGTCTGATCGGTCATACCGGTTCGGGGAAGTCGACTCTGGTTCAGATGTTGAACGGTCTGAACCGTCCGACCCAAGGTACGATCTTGCTCGACGGCAAAGATATCTGGGAAAAACCGAAAGAGATCCGCTCGGTGCGTTTCCGCGTCGGGCTCGTGATGCAGTACCCCGAATACCAACTGTTCGACGAAACGGTCGGAAGGGATATCGGCTTTGCACTCCGGAACAGGGGATGCTCCGAAGAGACGATCAAAGAGAAGGTGACCGAGGCAGCGGAACGCGTCGGGCTTTCGCCCTCTATGCTCTCCAAATCCCCGTTCGATTTGTCGGGCGGACAGAGACGGCGCGCCGCGATCGCGGGGGTTCTCGTGATGGATCCGGAAGTTCTGGTCCTCGACGAACCCGCCGCCGGGCTCGATCCACGCGGACGCGCCGAGATCCTCGGCTATCTTTACCGTTATCGCGAGACCAAGGGTACCACGGTCATTCTCGTCAGCCACAGTATGGAAGATATGGCGCAGTACTGTGACCGTGTCGCCGTGATGCGCGACGGGGAGGTCTTCGCCGACGGGACGACCGACGAGATCTTCTCGGATCCCGATCGTCTGATCGGTGCGGGAATGGACGTTCCCGAAGTCATGAAGATCGCGCTCGAACTGAAAAAGAGAGGGATCGCGCTCGACGGGAAACTCTATACGGTCGAGGGCGTCCGCGACGCCGTTCTCCGTTCGCTGGGGAAAGGGGGTGCCGTATGATCTCGGATATTACGCTCGGTCAGTATTTTCCCGGGACGTCTGTGGTTCACCGTCTCGATCCGCGCTTTAAGATCATTCTGACCATTCTGTTCATGGTCGCCCTCTTTTCGGCGCGCAATATCTTTGTTTACGCGGCGCTCGTTCTGTTTACCGTCCTGCTGGTTTTTGCGAGCCGTATCTCGCTCCGCGTCGTCCTTCGCGGAATCCGTCCGCTCTTCTTCATCCTGATCTTCACCCTGATCCTGCACGTTCTGATGTCGACGCGAACGGATGGAACTCTTCTGATCGACTGGAGATGGCTGACGGTCTACGATATGGATTTCTACCGGGGCGGCGTGATGGTCCTGCGTATCGTTCTGCTCGTCGTCGGGACCAGCGTTCTGCTCTCCTACACCACGACGCCCATTTCTCTGACCGACGCGATCGAGTCGCTCCTGAAACCTCTCTCCCTGATCCGCGTTCCCGTCCACGAGTTTGCGATGATGATGACCATCGCGCTCCGTTTTATCCCCACGATGCTTGAGGAGACCGAAAAGATTATGAACGCGCAGAAAGCGCGCGGAGCCGATCTTTCTTCGGGCAATCCCTTCAAGAAGATCCGTGCGCTGATTCCGGTTCTGATCCCGCTGATCGTCTCCGCCTTTCAGCGGGCGCTCGATCTCGCGACGGCGATGGAATGTCGCTGCTACCGTGGATCGAAGGGAAGAACGAAACTGGTGAAACTCAAGTCGACGCCCGCCGACGCCGTGGCGCTTCTCGTGTTCGCCGCCGTACTTGCCGGGGTTTACCTCGGAAATCATTTCATCACCTACGGGATCCGCGTCGGATGAAGTACCTCGTCAGGATCGCCTATCTCGGCGAAAAGTTTTACGGTTTTCAGTATCAGCCCGGACGGCGGACGGTCCAGGGAGAACTGAACCGCGTATGCGAACAGGTCTTCGGCGGCGTTTGCCGCGTAACCGGTTGTTCGCGCACCGACCGGGGGGTTTCCGCCCGGGATTTCTGCATCTCGGTAGAGCCGCCCGAAGGGGCGCCGCGTATTCCCGCGCGAAAACTTCCGCTCGCCGCGCTCCCGTTTTTGCCGTGCGATCTCGTATTCGTTTCGGCGCGTATCGTTCCCGATACGTTTCACCCGCGCTACGACGTGAAAACAAAGGAATACCGCTACACGATCCGCTGCTCCCCGACGCCCGATCCCTTCCTTGCGGGACAGGTGTGGGAATATCCCGTCACCCTGCCGAAAAACGCTTTGCCTCGTATGCGCGAGGCGGCTTCCTATTTCCTCGGCAAGCACGATTTCGCTGCGTTTATGGCGCAGGGTTCCGACGTCAAGGATACGACGCGGACGCTGTTCGGATTGAAGGTATCGAAAAGGGGAAAACTGATTACGGTCTCGGTCACGGGCGACGGGTTTCTCTACAATATGGTGCTTCTGGACGTCGGTTCGGGCAAACTCGAACCTGACGATATCCCGGCGATCATCGCGTCGAAGGAACGTAAAAGAGCAGGCGTGACCGCACCGCCCGAAGGACTTTGTCTTTGGAAAGTATCCTACTGAAACGGCATTTTTTCGCACGGTTATCCGATAAAACCCCCCCGCATACTATCGTTTGAAACGACGGTTGCGGGGGTTTTTGTATGCAAAAGAGCAAGGGAAGACGAAACGGAATACGCCTGTTCTTTACGTTGATTCTGACGCTGATCGCAATCGCCCTTTTCGTTCTGACGGTTCTGGTTGCCCGGGCAGCGGTCGGACTTGATCCGGAAGAGGACGTCACGTTGCTCGAAGAACTGTCGTCCATCGGGACGACGCGGCTGTATTTGAAGGACGGGGAAGAATACGAAAAGATATACGCTGAGGAGAACCGGATCTGGTGTTCGTCGGAAGAGATCCCCGACGTTGTAAGGGGTGCCCTGATCTCGATTGAGGACAAACGCTTTTACCGTCATCACGGCGTCGACTGGCTCCGGACGGGAAAGGCGTTTGCCAACTACGTTCTTCACTTCGACGAACCGTTCGGCGGCTCGACCGTCACCCAACAACTCGTCAAAAACGTGTCCGGGGAGAACGACGTAAAGAGCGAGCGCAAGATACGG
>CAMZBE010000209.1 GCA_947304475.1 uncultured Clostridia bacterium | reverse complement strand
TCGTCGCAATATGATATAATATCCGTTCCTTCATACGCCGCAGGCGTATATCATCCCCGTAGGGGATATCATATGCGAAGCATATATCACCCGTTCCGACAAGGAACGGATATCATTGAAAGAGTCCTCTTTTGGTAGACAAAAGAGGACTCTTTCATGGCTGCGGCACTAGGATTCGAACCTAGGTGATGACGGAGTCAGAGTCCGTTGCCTTACCGCTTGGCGATGCCGCATTGACGGAACGTATTATAGCAGACGTCGGAGCGTTTGTCAAGAGGAAAAAACAAAAAACGCACGGTGAAACGGACGGCGCTCCGCTCCCCGGAACGATCCGGTCCGTTGCGCCGCTTTTTTCGGGGATCGCGTCGCGTTCCCGCGGAAACGCCTTCGGTCGGTTCGCCCCGTTTCCCTACTCGCCCACGTCGCCCCGCTTTCTTTGCATATCTTTTCCCGCCGCTTTCGCCGTTTCCGTCAAAACGTCCGGTCGTTTAATTGCTCCCCGCCCTTTGCAAATCTTGCCCTTCCCGGTTGCGGAACCGAATCCGGCGCCCGCGGCGCGGTTTTCCGCGATCCGACCGTCCGCGTTTTTCGCGTCCGCGACCGCCGCTTTCGCGCACGCGTAAACAAAAAACGGAAGAATGCCGCACGGTTCCGTCAAGGAGAAGACCGATCCGCGATCCCCCGACGCGCCCCGCCCGAACGCGGCGTTTCGGTTTCGCGGAGCGCGGCATACGAACCCGAAAGGATATGTTTTTTGCGTTTTTGGGGGAAAAGGGTTGCAAACAGGGCAAAGGCGTGGTATAATGAAGGCACGAAGCAAACTGCTTTCTTTTTGCCTCTCAAATCGGAACCAAACACGTATTCGGAGGAAAAGATATGAAAAACCACGGCTTGCTATTTTTGCTTGTTTGCTGTCTTCTGACCTGCCTCGTCCTGCTTGCGTCGTGCGGCAAGGACGACGCGGCGGCGACCACCGCCCACGAGCACGTCTGGGACGAAGGGCAAACGACGGTCGTCGGGACCTGTGAAAGCGAGACCGTTTACACCTGTACGGTGTGCGGCGAGACCAGGACCGAGACGATCGAGACGCACGTCTGGGGCGATGAAAAACGGCTGGTCACCGTCCCGACCGCGTCGTCCGACGGGGAATGTGAACGCATCTGCACGGTGTGCAAAAAAACGGGGGGTTACGTACCGATGACCAACGCGGAATACACGGCGCAGGTCGCCGCTTTGAAAGACGAGGTCGCCGCGTTCAAGACCGCCGATTTCGGCGGCGCCAAGATCACGAAGACCATCACCGAGTTCAACACGGCGGCGCAAGCGCTGGCGGATACCAGCGACAGCATCAAGTTTTCTCCCTACGCCGCGCCCCCGAAGACGCCGATCTCCGCGCATCCGCGCGTTCTGGTCAACGGGAGCGATCTCGCGGGCATCCGCGCCGCTCTGAAAGAGGACCGGAGCCGCGTGGCGGCGGGGCTCTTCTTCAACGCGGTCACGAACCCGCCCGACGGGCAACTCGGCGAGGCGGTCTTTCACGAGAAGGGCACCTACAAGTACATGAACGGCACCTACAATTACGACGACGAGATGCTGAAGGATATCCAGTCGCTCGCTCTCGACTACCTGCTGACCGGGAACAAGATCTCGGGCTACGGCGCGGTCCGCGCCATGAAGAACTACCTGATCACGCTCAGGATCGTGGACATTTCGTCCGACAGGGAGCGGCAGTACGGCGCCGTGATGTACGTCGCCGCCTGCGTTTACGACTGGTGCTACGACCTGCTTACGCAGATCGACAAACTGCAGATCGTGTCGGGCGTCGAACACAAGATCGTCGCGGGGAACAATATGGAAATGGGCTTCCCGCCGATCAAGCAGTACGCCGTCGCGGGGCACGGCTGCGAATACCAACTGCTGCGAGATTATCTTGCGTTCGCCATCGCGGTTTACGACGAGTATCCCGGCTGGTGGGAGTTCATCGCCGGACGGTTCTATCAGGAATACGTCGAGGCGCGCAACGTCTTTTACGAGGGCGGCATGGTGTCGCAGGGCATTTCGCTCTACGTCCGCGTCCGCTTCGCGTCGGATCTGTACTCCGCGTGGCTGCTCAAAGCCGGCGTCGGCGAGATGCCGTATAACGCCGACGATATGAAACAGGTCATGCGTTCGATCTACGCCTACGAACTGCCGAACGAGAACGGCTTCGCGATGGGCGACAGCCACGAGACGGCGGTCGACGGCGACTTTATCAACTACGGGCTGCCCGCGATGATGGCGTCCTACCTCTTCGGGGACGAGACGATCCGCGCCCAACTCGAGAGCCGTCCCGGCTGCTACACCAAGTTCTTCGACGAGGATCAGGACTGCTTCGAGTACACCGGCGTCGCCGAGTATCTGATCTGCTCCTCAAGCGGCGTGAAGGCGGCGGACGACGTTCACAAGGATATGGATCTGATTCTTTATAACGGCGGCTGGCTCGGACAGATCATCGCCCGCAACGGCTGGGGCGACGATCAGGCGACCGTGCTGATGAAGATCGGCGTCAAGACGGCGGGCAACCACGACCACCAGGATCAGGGACAGTTCCAGATCTGGTACAAAGGGATGCTCGCGGGCGACACCGGCGTTTACGACGGATACACCACCCAGCACCGGAACAACTACCACCGCCAGACCATCGCGCACAACTGCATTCTGGTCCGTACGCCCGGCGCCACCGGCATCGGCGACAGCGGCGGGCAGAAAAAAATCGGCGGTGACGAGATGTCCCCGTCGGGCTTCAAGAACGACGCGAAGTCCAGCACCGGCGAGGTGATCGGCGTCAAGTACGCCTACGCCGACGCCGCGGGAACCAAGCCGCTTTACGCCTACCTGGCGGGCGATATTTCGCTGTCCTACGAGTCCTCGCGGGCGACCAAGGTCGTGCGCCGGATGCTCGCGGTCTACGATACGAAGAACGCCGACGTTCCGCTTTACTTCTTCGTGTTCGATAACGTGACGGCGGCAAGCAACTCGCTCGAAAAGGTCTTCCTGCTTCACACGAAGACCGAACCGACGATCTCGGGCAAAACCGTTACCGAGGTCAACGGAGCGGGCAAACTGGTGCTTCAGAACGTGTTCGGCGGCGACTCGATCGTAAAGATCGGCGGCGAGAACAACAACTACAACGTCAACGGCGAACAGGT
>CAMZBE010000208.1 GCA_947304475.1 uncultured Clostridia bacterium | reverse complement strand
GTCCGACAAATGGACCTTGAAAACCGTCTGGGGCGTCGGATACAAGTTCGAACTTCTCGAGTGATCCCGAAAAAGGAACGATCCCGGCGGTCGAATGACCGCCGGGAGTTTTTTATTTCTTCTGTTTTGCCTGTCTCTGCTTGTGTTCTGCGAGCAGTTTCTTGATCCGCTTCGACTGATCGAGCAGACCGCTGATGGTCTGGTCGTGGTTGATCGTGTCGATGATATACGCGACGTACTTGCAGATATTGACTTCGACGTACCATTCGCGGCTCTGGAGTTCGGGAATGCGATAGATCAGGTTGGTGGTGAAGATCTTGGTGAACAGCCCGTCCTCGTACGCCTTGTCGATGGTATCGAGCCCGGCGGTGAAAAGTCCAAAGGTCGCGAAGATGAAGATGCGGTGCGCGCCCTTCTCCTTGAGTTGCTGCGCCACGTCGAGCACCGATTCGCCGGAGGAGATCATATCGTCAACGATGATGACGTCCTTGTCCTTGACGTCGCGGCCGAGGTACTCGTGCGCCTCGATCGGGTTTTTACCGTTGACGATGATCGAGTAGTTCCGTCTCTTGTAGAACATACCGAGGTCGATGCCGAGCATCGTGGAGTAGTAGATGCAGCGCGCCATCGCGCCTTCGTCGGGGGAAATGACGATCATGGATTCGGGATCGACGACGATATCCGGATAGGTGCGGAGCATCGCCTTGATCATCTGATAACTCGTCCGGATGTTGTCGAAACCGTGGAGCGGAATGGCGTTCTGAACGCGCGCGTCGTGCGCGTCGAAGGTGATGAGGTTCGAGACGCCCATGTTGACCAGTTCCTGCAGAGCGAGCGCGCAGTCGAGCGACTCACGCCCCGAACGCTTGTGCTGGCGTCCCTCGTAGAGCATCGGCATAATGACCGAAATCCTGTGCGCCTTGCCCTCGACCGATCCGATGATCCGCTTGAGATCCTGATAATGGTCATCGGGGCTCATCGGCACGGTCTGACCGTACATACTGTAGGTCACGCCGTGGTTGAACATATCGCAGATGATGAACAGGTCCTTACCTCTGACCGACTCCTTGATCATGCCCTTGCCTTCCCCGCTGCCGAAGCGCGGGCAGGACGATTCGATCAGGAACGTCGCGTCGCTGTCGTGGCGTCTCCAATCCTTGAGATAAGAGTCCACCTCACTGACAAAATCCTCGCAACCGCGCATCCCGATCACGCCGAGTTCGCCGACAAACGATTCCCCCATTTTCGCACCCTCCGTGAAATATTAAATTATTCGTCTCTATTATACCTTTTTCACCCTGCCTTGTCAAGTGCCGAAGAAGTCATTCGGGAGAAAAAATATGCGAACGAAACGGTTCCCGACCGCATATACTGTCGTGGACGACTGTCCGGAAAGGCGGTTTGGAATGGATCTCTACAAGGACGATTTCAGATACCCGTCGAAAAACGACTGGGTGGGCTATATCAAGGCGCGCGTTTTTACGGCAAACGGGGCGATCCCGCTCCCCGGCGTGACGGTCACGATCACCTCTGCCGAGGAGAACGGAGAGCGGATCGCTCTGGAACTGTTGACCGACGAGAACGGTGAAACGCCGACGGCGGAAGTACCGACGCCATCGGCATCCGCGGGCGACGCGCCGGGCGACGTCCGCCCCTACGCCGTCTACGACGTCGAGGCGTATCTTGCGGGGTACTATCCCTACCGCTCGCTCCGGATCCCGGTGTTCGGCGACACCCTGACGGTGCAGCCGATCGGTCTCGTTCCGCTCCCGCTCTACGACGGAGACGAGGTACGCCCCGAGATTCCCGGCGACGGAATTTCCGACGCCTGACGGAGGAAACTTTATGCCCAACCTACCGACCATACCCAAGAGCGTGACGGTTCATCTCGGGCGCCCGGAACAGGCGGCGCCGAACGTCACGGTTTCTTTTCCCGACTATATCAAGAACGTCGCGTCGAGCGAGATCTACCCCACCTGGCCCGAAGAGGCGATCCGGGCAAACGTCCTCGCAGAGATCTCGTTCGCCCTGAACCGCATCTATACCGAGTACTACCGCAATCAGGGCTACGGCTTCGACCTTACCTCGTCGACCGCCGCAGATCAGTCCTTCGTCTACGGCCGCGAGATCTACGGGAACATTTCCGGGATCGTGGACGAGATCTTCAACAGTTACATAAGACGGCGCGGGAACGTCGAACCCCTCTTCGCCGTCTACTGCGACGGGATCGAAGTGACCTGCGACGGGCTCTCTCAATGGGGGACGGTCACGCTCGCGAAGAACGGGCTCTCCGCTTTCGAGATCCTGCAGAATTATTTCGGCGAGAACATCGAACTGGTGACCGACGTGCCGGTCGGCGGGGGCGGAAGCGCGCCGCCCGTTCCGCTGCGCGAAGGAGCCGCAGGTCCCTTCGTCGAGACGCTTCAGACACGGCTCAACCGCATTTCGGCGAACTATCCCCTGATCCCGAAGATCTGGCCGGTGAACGGCTTTTTCGGTCAGTCGACCGAGAACGCGGTCAAGGCGTTCCAGTCTGCGTTCGACCTGACGCCCGACGGAATCGTCGGTCCCGCGACGTGGTACCGCATCCAGAATATCTATATCGGCGTCAAACGGCTCTCAGATCTCAATTCCGAGGGGCTGACGGTTGAGGAGATCACCACGACCTTGCCCGAGACGCTCTCGCGCGGCGATACGGGAGAGATTGTCTTCATCGTTCAGTACTACCTGAGTTATATCGGGGAATTCATCGACTCGATCCCGATGATCTCGGTCGACGGGAACTACGGGATTCTGACCGAGAACGCGGTGAAGGCGTTTCAAAAGACCTACGGGCTACCCGTAACGGGGGTGATCGACACCGTAACCTGGTACTACATGTATAACGTCTACTCCGGGATCGTCGAGAATATCCCGCAGATCTACACCGAGGGCGTGACCGTCCCCTTTCCCGGCGTCGTCCTGCAGATCGGATCCGACGGAAACGCCGTCCGCCTGCTCCAGAACTATCTGAACTATATCGCGGGGAGTTTCGGGGATATCCCCGTGGTTCCGGTCACGGGATACTACGGAACGCAGACCGAAAACGCGGTCACGCAGTTCCAGAACCTGTTCGGAATCGCGGGCGAGCGCGGCGTGGTGACCGGCTTGACCTGGAAGGCGATCACCGACGTCTACGACGACCTGTATTTCGG
>CAMZBE010000207.1 GCA_947304475.1 uncultured Clostridia bacterium | reverse complement strand
AGCGACGGCACGCGCGCCCTGCTCCGTCGGCTCACCGAAAAGAGCCCGGTCATCCTTCTGACCGACAGCGACGGCGGCGGACGGCAGATCCGCGGCTTTCTCTCAGAGATCCTGCCCCCGGAGCGGGTGATCCACCTGTATATCCCGCAGATCCCGGGCAAGGAAAAGCGCAAGAGCAAACCAGGCAAGGCGGGACTGCTCGGGGTGGAGGGCATGACGCCCGCGGTGCTGCGTGGGATCTTCGCCCCCTTCCTCTCTGACGCGCCCGAACGCCCGGCGTCGCCCCCCGTCACCAAAACCGACCTCTACGCGCTCGGTCTTTCGGGCAAAGTCGACGCGGAAAAACGCCGCGCCGAGGTGGCGAAATCGCTCGGGCTGCCCGAAGACCTGCCCGCCAACGCCCTGCTCGACGCGGTGAATATTCTGTTTTCACGGGACGAGTTTCTCTCGCGCTTCGACTGACGTCAGCCCTCCGTGTGCAGATCGCGCCAGACGTCGGCAAGCGTCCCAGGCAGAATCGTCTCGCGCACCGCGAGTTCGTACAGGATCTGCGCGTCGGAAAGCCCGCCGGGAAAACACCCGACCGTCTCGCTCCGTCCGTTGCACTCGACCGTAACGGCGAACCCGTTCTCTTGGCGGATCAGCCGGTAGACGGCGGAAACACCGTCCCGCGCGACCTCGTCCCGGCGGATAATCTCCCCGTTTTTCAAATCGGTTTTCACTGTCATATCCCCGTCGCTCCCGTTTTTTCTTCATTCTATCACGCGCGTCTGTCGTTTTTTGTTTCCCTGCCTTGTTTCGTGCTCGAAACGCCCTTTTCGGAAAGGACCGAAAAATCGGTCTTTTTGGAATGCAAACCGTATATTTTGCCCTTTCATTACATAATCATTCGCTTTTCGACGGTTTCCAGGGAAACCGTCGAAGTCGTTTTTGCCGTTTTTCCGTTTTCCCGCCGCCGCTTTCGCGCTTTTTTCCGGAACGCATATTCGTTTTTCGTTTTATACATCAACAAATAAAGCGCCCGTTTGTCGACGGTCCGACCGAGAGAAACGAGGCAGGATTTGGCGTTTTCGTTCTCGTCGGCGTATAGACATACGCCAGAGAGCGAAAACGGCGAAAGGCAAGGCGAGGGCGGGCATTTCTGCCCGCCCCGTTTTATTATGCGATCGTTCGGGTTTTCGATTTGCTCCCGGCATACGAAGTTCTATTATCTTTCCGCCTTGCCGGTGCTGACCGTTTGTCGACGGTCGGATAATTTAAGATAAGAAGCCGTTGACGATCTGCTCTTCCGCTTCGCGTTCGGTCAGCCCGAGCGTCATCAGTTTGATCAACTGCGCGCCGGCGATTTTGCCGATGGCGGCTTCGTGGACCAGCGCGGCGTCGACGTCGTTGGCTTCGAGCGCCGGGACGGCGAGGATCCGTCCGTTGTCCATAATGATCGAGTCGCACTCGGTATGCCCGCGGCTCTCGGCGTTGCCGACGATCTTGGCGTCGAAGCGCTGGAAAGAGTTTTCCTTCGCCACCGATCTCGATACCACGTCGGCGGATGAACCCGCCCCGTTCAGTTCGACGTCGTAGGTGCTGACCGCCCTTTGTTCTCCGTGCGTCATCAGGCGTTCGCGCACGACGAGTTTCGCGCCCGCGCCGAGTTTGGCGACGGTTTTCCTGTCGGTGTCGTCGACGCCCTTGATCTGCACCATCTCCATCTCCATCGACGCGCCCTCGTCGAGCGTCACTTCGGTCACGGGATTCAGGATGCGTTTTCCTCTCCCGTCTCCCTGCCCGTAGTGTTTCTCAACGTAGCGCACCGACGCGCCGCGCCCGACGAAGAAACGGTGGATGCCGTCGTGTTCCGCGTCCTGGTTTCCGCAGTTGTCGATGCCGCAGCCCGCGACGATCAGGACGTCGGCGCCCTCGCCGACGAAAAAATCGTTGTAGACCGTCTCGTGAAGCCCGCTCTCGGTCAGGATGACCGGGATATGCACGCTCTCGTTTTTGGTGCCCGGGCGGATCCGGATCTCCAGTCCGCTGACGTCGGTTTTGGGCACGATCTCGATATTCTCGGTCGAACGCCGCCCGACCGACTTTCCGTCCGAGCGGATATTGTACGCCCCTTCCGGCACTTTGTGCAGGTCGGCGACCTCTTCCAGGATCTTCTTTTGCAGTTGGTTCAGTTCCGGCATTTCAGTCCTCCTCCGCCATCCGGCACGGAGCCGAGACGTTCGCCGCGTCGCAGAGCGTCGGAAACAGTTCGTCCGGCGTGCCCCGGCGGTCGATCCTTCCGTCCTTCAGGACGACGATCTCGTCCGCGATTCTGAGGATCCGTTCCTGGTGAGAGATAATGACGATCGAACTGTCGCGGATCTCGGCGCGCATCTTGCGGAAAACCTTGATCAGGTTCTGGAAACTCCAGAGGTCGATCCCCGCTTCGGGTTCGTCGAAGACCGTCAGTTTCGCGCCGCGCGCGATAACCGTCGCGATCTCGATCCGCTTGAGTTCCCCGCCCGAAAGACTGTCGTTGACCTCGCGGTTGATATACTCCTTCGCGCACAGCCCGACCTGCGAGAGCATCTCGCACGCCTCCGCGACCGAGGCGTTCTTCCCCGTCGCGAGCCGCAGAAGATCGAGGACGCGGATCCCCTTGAAGCGAACGGGATGCTGAAACGCGAAGGCGATGCCCGCCCGCGCGCGTTCGGTAATGTTCTTTTTCGTGATATCTTCGCCGTTGAAGACGATCGAACCCGCCGTCGGGCGTTCGATCCCCGCGATCAGTTTCGCGAGCGTCGATTTCCCCCCGCCGTTCGGTCCCGTGATGACCAACAGTTTCCGGTCGGGCACCGTCAGGGAAACGTCCCGCAGGATCTCCTTTTCCCCGTCGCCCTCCGCCACCGAAAACGACACGTTCTTGATCTGAAGCATAGAATTCCTCTCCCGTCCGTTTGTGGGACCGCCGCGCGCCGACCGTTTTCCCGGTCTTCGCCCGTCCGCCGATCCCCGAGACGCCACCCAAGATTATAACAAACGCCACCCTCTCTGTCAAGTATTCCCGCAAAAGCGCGCAAAAACAAAAAACGCAAAAAATCGTTTTTGCCCCTTGACAAACGCGAAAAGATGGGATATAATACAATACGCTGTCCGAAAAACGCACCTCTAGCTCAGTTGGTAGAGCAACTGACTCTTAATCAGTGGGTCCAGGGTT
>CAMZBE010000206.1 GCA_947304475.1 uncultured Clostridia bacterium | reverse complement strand
CATTCCGTACTTGTCCCGGACGGTGGGATCCTCTTTTTCGGCTACGAAGGTATAACGCGGCGGAATATACGCCTCTTCGTGCGCCTCGGAGATCGAATCGATATCCGAAATAACAGGAGCGTCATCCGACGTCCCGCGCACTTTTCGCTCTTCGTCCATAACGCTCCTTTCCGGCGGTCACGCCGCCTTTTTTCGGGTGAAACCCGTATTAGAACATCTTCTGCAAACGTTCGAGATAGGCGATACACTCCTTCATCTGTCCGCGTCCGAACACGGCGTCCAGATACGCGATCAGTCCGCGGATCTCGTCGCGGATCAGGGAGAGGTTCAACCCCTCGAATTTACGGAAGACCTTGGTCGCAAGAACGTAGTCGATCCCGTCGAGTTCGGTGCCGCCGCAGGCGACGTAGGCGGGTACGAAGAGCAGCATCTGCTTCATGATACGGTTACCGAACGCAACCCGGAAATGCTCGATCACGTAAAGGTCGAGTTTCGCGATATCGTCCAGCACCTTCTGACCGACCGGGTGCTCTTTGAACGCTTTTTGATACAAACTCTCGATATACTTGTAGGAAATGCGTTTCGCCTCGGTCTCGGGCGCCTCGAACGGTACGCCCTTACTGTCGAGGTTGATGACCAACGCACGGTCGTACACCTTATCCGACACGGCGAAGGTCGAGTCGTCGTTGTTCGCCGTTCCGACGTACCAGACGTTCTGCGGAATCTGGAGTTTGCCGTCCTTCAGGTGGACCGGATCGTCGGGCCAGGACGACGGAACGAGTTCGAGTTTCCACTCGTTCGGATCAGGCATTTCAAGCACCGAAAGCATTTCGGCGAAGTAGTACTCGACACGCGCGATGTTCATCTCGTCGAGGACGATGACGTTGATGTCGTCGTTGTAGGACGCCTCGTAGATCCGGCGCAGGAACTCGGTCTCGTTGAACTTCTTGGTGAACTCGTTGAAGTATCCGAAAAGTTCGGTACGGTCACGCCAGGACGGCTGCACCGACGCGATGGTGTCGTCGTTCTTGAAGTACTTACCCATCGAGTACGGCAGCGAAGTTTTACCGGTGCCCGAGATACCCTGCAGAAGGATCATCTTGGTCGAGGCAAGCCCCGCGAACATCAGGCGGATGGTGCGGATCTCGTAGTACAGATGCATCTTACTGCACGCGAAATTGCGGAAGTCGTCGCAGATCTCGGAGAGCGACATCGAGCGGTTGTACTCGGGCTCGACGTAGAAGCGGTATTTCTCGTCGACGGCGGAAAGCCGGAAGAAACGTTTGGTGGAAACGGCGCCCGCGCCCTCGCCGGAGCCGCCCTCACCGGAACCTTCCCCGCCGACGGTCTGCCGTGCCATGCCCGCCGCCTGCGCCTCGTCGATCGAGGCGTTGCCTTCCTCGTCGGAATTCAGGATCGCGTTCAGTTCGTCGACCGAGATTGAGGTCTGCCCGATCTTCAGCGCCATGATCCGCTCTTTTTCCTTGGTGAGCCGGAGGACGTCGCGGTGCATATCGGCAAGTTCCTCAAGCAGATCCTCGTTCCCGACGATTGAACGGCGGAAGCGGAAATACTTGCGAAGACCGAAGATGGCGAGCGTGATCAGCAGAGCCCAGATCAGGAAAATGACGATCATCGCAAAGATCGACAACACCCACTCGATCGCGGAAAACCCGCTGCTGTGGGAGTTAAAAATCGAAATATAGTCGGGAATGTTGAAGATCTGCACGATACCCGAGAAGATACCCGTAAAGATCCTCAATACTCCGTCTTTGAGCATGGTCGTCATGAATTCAAAGAACCAATCGAGAAATGCGCCCATGATACTCCCCTTTTAGTCATCCGGCAAAGTGCCGGTTCTTATAGTTTATAATATATTACGCGTGGACGCGCGCCCGCGCGCAAAGAAAAAATCTGACTGTTTTCACCCCGGGGGCAAAAACAGGCATACGCAAAACAAATTACCGTGCGAAGGTATCCCCGCGGGCGCGTGCCCGCGGGTGGATACAAAACGTCTTTACTCTTGGTTGTCGGTGCCGTCTTCGGCTTTCGGCTCTTCGGCAGGCGGCGTCTCCGGTTCTGCGACGTAGGCGTCGCCGGACGTGTTGTTCTTCGCCTGCTGTGCGCGAAGGATCTCTTCCATCACGCGCTGACGGATCTCGGCTTCCATTTCGCCCTTGCTCTTGTTCCCTTTCAGGGAAACCACGACGATGATGAAGCGGATCAGTTCGTAGAGGAAAAACGCGATCAGAGGAAGAATGATGACGACGAAGAAACCGGCGCGCGTCTTCAGAAAGTTGAGGAAGTTCCCCACTCCGCCGATCTTCTTGCCGTTCCATTTGCCGAGAATGCTCGCAGCGGGGACGATATACCCGCCCGACTTCGTATTGTGCGGCGTCGGGGTCGCCTCAAACTCTCCGTCGGGAGAGTCGTTATGGTCGCCCTGCGTCACGAAATAAAAATCGTCGTTGACCTCGTATTTTTCGATAATTCTGTGCGTATTGATGTCGTTGCCCACGCCGTCGCCGTTCAGGTCCATTCCGGAATCGAACGTGATGACGTCGCCGACCTCAAGATTCGCTTTCTCCCTGTCGGTCAGTTTGTTGACGAAGATCAGGGCTCCCTTATTGAACCCCTTCTTCCCTTCCAGTCGTCCGCCTGCCTGGTAATCGGCGGAATTCGGGCTTTTCGACATAGAGTCGGAACTTATCGTGACAATGGCAAGTCCGCCGATACTGGACAACGAATCATCCTCGCTCTTGGAATTATTGGTTGCGAAGACGATAACCGTAATCACAATCGCAAACGCCACAAAGAGCCAGAGGATCGTATTTCCGACGATCGACAGGACCTTTTTGACCGAGGATTTTTTGGCATTCTCCATAGAATATGTTACCGTTCCTTTCCCGGGTGTTTCGGTATGCGCAGGGGGCAAATTTGCGCACGTCTTACGGATGCGATACTTCTCTATTCTCTATTATTATAGCGAGATAATATGCAAAAGTCAAGTATTATTCAAAAAAAGTCGGAAAATGCCACGAAAAAGTTCCGTTTTTCCCCGAGAAACGGTGAAAAGTACAATGCACCCCCCCGCTTTTCGGGACCAAAACAGCGTGCGGAAACGGTATGTAAAAATCGCTCCCCGGGTTGCCCCGGGGAGCGGCGGTTTTTCCGGTTTTACTTAGCCGGGTTTTCTCAAATTACGGAGCAGTGACTTCGACCGCGTTGGTGGTGTAGATGCTGCCGCGGGTGG
>CAMZBE010000205.1 GCA_947304475.1 uncultured Clostridia bacterium | reverse complement strand
AACATACCAAACGCCGTCATACTCAAACGTTTCCCTGTTCTTAAACGGACTGCTCTGCAATTTCCCGGATATGGTGGTCGCCATAAACGGCACCGCACCGTTCGGTCTGAACCCGTCGTTGTTTTTCCATTGGTTGCTGCTCCAGTTCCCCTGGATATTTGCCCGGTACCTCCAAACCAACGCGCCGTCGATATAGAGCGAACACTCGCAATAGTATTCGACTCCGTGGGCATCCGCCAGAGCGCGGTCGTTGCCGGTACGATACAGGGTATAATCGAACAAAACACCGATGCGATGCCAACCGTACCGATCCCCGAGCGTCGGGAAAGAGGCCGCGTCTTTCGGTCCGGTATAAACGGCGCTTGTGCTGTGTCCCCACAGATTCACCATATCGAGATCAAAGGTCCCGCCTGATCTCTCGGCGCCGAGGTCGTCGCGCGTGTAGAACCGATACATATCACACGTACCCCATAGTCCTTCAAACGTCGCGACCGACATCAGTGAATTGTAGGAGTTGGCGAGCGTTTCGTTCCAAAGGAGCGAATACTCGAAATAAAGGTATTTTGCAGTCGGATCTTCCGTGGTCTTGAAGAAGTGCTTGTCGCCGCGGATCTCGCCGACGGTCTTCGCGACCTTGAAATCGCTGCCGACGGCATAGTCGCCCGCGGGGGCTTTGGAATTGTAGATCGTGCGTTCGCCCGCCACGGTCTTATCGAAGGTCAGCGCCTCGCAGACGGTGATTACCGCCGCGTCGATATACGAGTAGTTCTCGCCAACCTGAATGAACGGACGAACGTAAATCGGGGTTTCAAAACTGGCGAGCGGGATGTTGTGCAGTTTGACCGCAACCCAGAAACGGCCCGGTCCCGCCGGGATATTGCCGCCGCCGGCGTTGATCGTGCTGTGAACCGTGGTGGTCGAGTAGGTGCCCGCTCCGCCCGCCGTCGGGGCAGAGTTGCTCGTCGAGAAGACGAAGCCGACCGCGTCGTAATCGAGCGAACCGATCGTGAACATCACGCGCAGATCGGTCGTCTCGTCGGTCTGGTTGGCGTTTGAAAGAGTCTGATAACTGAAGTCCTGAATGTCCGCGGCGTTGTCGCCCACGGGTTCCGCCGCAGCAGTCAGAGGCAGCAGCGAAACCAGCGCGACGGTCATCATCGCAAGGATCAGAAGGAGCGATATACTCCGACGTTTGATTTGCATTTTCAGTTTTCTCCTTTGATATGCTTGCGCCGTCCCCCTTGTCTTTTCGACGCGGGGGACGGCTTATCCGGTGAAAAGGAAACCGGGGCTGCCGGAAGCGGAGGTAGGAGGGAGACCGTTCACGACAGCCCCGGGGTGATGCGAAAGATCAGTCCGCGAGTTTGAAGTAGATCGCGGCGGGAACCTCCACGCCCTCGGCGAGGGTGATGGTGTTCGCGGCGGGCGTCGCGACCGGTTCGACGTTACGGACGAAGCCGTCGCCGCAGGTCCACTGCACGTCGTCGATCACGATATAGACGGCGTTTTCGGAATTGGCGACGCCGGCAAAGCACAACCCGATCGAGCGTTTATCGTTGTCGACGTACCAAATCCCGTCGTACTCGGTCGCCTTGTTCTTGAACGTGCTGTTGGTCGTCGCGACCGTCTGATCGGCGGTCAGTTTGAACGGAACCGCGTCGTTGGGACGGAGCGCGAAACTTCTGTTCTCCCACGAGTCGCCGTCCCAGTAACCGGTGATGCTCTCTTCGATCTTCCAGACCTTTACGCCGTCGACGTAGAGTTCGGTATAGCAGTAGTACGACGCCTTTTGGCTCTTGCTGCCGGGTTCCGCCAGCGCTTTCGCGTGGTCGGTATCGTCGGGATCGCTCTCCATATGGAAGCGGAAGCCGATGCGGTGCCAGCCGTAGTTGCCGATCGGAGCGAAGGAGTCCGCCGTGACGGTCTCGTCAAACCGACCGAGATAGCGCGGCTGACCGTTGTCGAGCGCCAGAACGCAATCCGACGCGGGATCAAGCATGGAGGTCCACTCGGTTCCCTCTTTCTTGTCGACCGCTCCGCTCCCGTAAACGTAGGTGCGGTTGAAGCAGAAGCGTCCTGCAAACTCCTCGTCTGCGGCGACGTCGCGGGTGTTCAGCCCGTAAATCTCGCAGGGATCGTAACCGACGATGTCGAGTGCCGAGATCCTGGCGTTTGCGGTGTTGGCGAGCGTTTCGTTCCAGAGGAGCGAATACTCGAACCAGAGGTCGTTGCCGTCGTGATCGGCTTCGGTCGGGTAGAAGTGCTTGCTGCCGCGGATCTCCCCGAAGGTCTTGCGGACGGCGTAATCACCGGTCGTGCTGTTATAGTAGTTACCGGAGGGATTCTTGGAATCAAAGATCACGGGTTCCCAGGTCAGGACCTCGTTCGTCACCGTCTGATGGCAGATCGTGCACTCGCCTCTGCGGTATCCGTCCGGATCGAGAAGGTTCGGGGTCTTGACTTCGATGACCTCGTTGTGCAGGGTGGGATCCGCCGGGATCGGGACCGACGTGCCGGGGATACTCTCGCCGCAGACGATGCAGTGATAGGACTTCGAGCCGTCGGCAGAGCAGGTCGCGGGCGCGTCGACGGTGTACTCAGCCGCCTGCGTATGGACGTGTACTTCAACCTCTTTGAAGTAGATCGCGCCGGGAACCGTCACGCCGTCGGCGAGGGTAAAGTCCTTCGCCGCGGGGTCGGCAACCGGCTCGACGTTGCGGACGAAGCCGTCGCCGCAGGTCCACTGCGGGTCGTCGATCACGATGTAAACGGCGTTCTCGGAGTTCGCGACGCCGTAGAAGGTCATACCGACCGAACGTTTGTCGTTGTCAACGTACCAGATCCCGTTGAACTCGATCGCCTTGTCCACGAAGCCGGAGTTGGTGGTCGCGTAATTCTCGGACGCGGTCAGTTTGAAGGGAACCGCGTCGTTGGGACGAAGCGCGAAGCTTCTGTTCTGCCAGGCGTTGCCGTCCCAGTAACCGACGATGCTCTCTTCGATCTTCCAGACCTTCACGCCGTCGACGTAGAGTTCGGTGTAGGCGTAATAGGAAGCTCTCTGTCCGGGTTCCGCGAGCGCTTTCGCGTTCTCGGGATCGTTGGGGTCGGTTTCAAGGTGATAACGGAAGCCGATGCGGTGCCAGCCGTAGTTGCCGATCGGAGCGTAAGAGTCCGCCGTAACGGTCTCGTCAAAGCGACCGAGCAGGCGCGGCAGACCGTTGCCGGTCTCCAGAACGCAGTCGGACGGAGTCGCCAGACTGGAG
>CAMZBE010000204.1 GCA_947304475.1 uncultured Clostridia bacterium | reverse complement strand
CCCGCCGCGCTTATCATACTTTCAAATCCCCGTCGAAACCTTTACAGACCCGTTCGATTGCCGGGGGAGACCTATTGTAACACGGAATCCGGCGTTTGTCAAGGGGCGGGGCGAAAAACCACCTTTATATAATACGCGTGCCGCGCGAGTCCGGGTGCGCACCATGCGCGCGTACGCGTGCGCATAAGGTGCGAAAAAGGGGTTGAAATTCGGTTGTAAAAGTGTACGGAAGGTCGGATTTTCGCTTTTTCAAAATGTTTTTATGACCGAAAAACGCCCAAAATACGGGCATTTTTCATTTTTTTCGAAATTTTTTTAATTTTTTTTGAAAAACCTATTGACAAATCACGCCGGGGGGTGTATAATGAGACCAGATTAAAAGGCAAAGCAGTTGAAAGACTGTGACGCAAAACTAAAGGGCCTTCACAAGTTGATTGTAAGGTAGCCAGTTGCATCTGATTAAAAGGCAAAGCAGCCGAAAGGCTGTGACGCAAAACTACAGGGCCTTCACAAGTCTCTTGTAAGGTAGCCAGTTGCATCAACGAGTGCGACTGGCGTTTTTCGTTTTTTTAAGCGAAAGCGGAAAGGAAAGCGATGGAAGAGTTAGACGCGAGGGTCAGTCTGATCGACGAAACGCTGAACAGCGGACTTGATCCCATTGAACTTCTTGCGACTCCGATCCTCTCCCCGCTGACCAACCTTCCGATCGCCTACCGCACCCGCCTCCGGATCAACAGCGTCGAGGTTGGCGTGCTCCAACCCGAGCAGTACGATCCGGTCGCGTCCCGCACCTCCCAGTGCGTGTCGCTCGCCCTCTGGAACTTCCGCCGGGTTTGCGACCTGGCGCGCGACTTCCGCGAGATCTCCACGGCGATCGGCTTCTTCACCGTCCGCACCCCGCCCCGCATCCTGACGAAAGGGAAGATCGGGGACCTGGTCGAAACGGTACTGAAGGACGCCGGTTACGACGATCCCACGAACGTCTGCTTCGAGTTCCCCCGCGAGAGCGTGTTTTCCGACACTGAAGCGATGGCAAACGGACTCCGCGTCCTGAAATCCTTTGGGATCAAGTCGGCGCTCGTCGGATACGGCGACGAGTTCTGCCCCGCAGCGCGGCTCGCCTCGCTCCCCTTCGATTACGTGATGCTTGACGAGACGGTTCTCTCCGATCTGACGAACCCCGAAAAGGAACGGTCGGTCGAGGCGCTCCTGAATTACATCTCCACCTTCGGCGTCGAATACGTCGCGCTCGGCAAGACCACTTCCGAGGAATGCGAACGGCTGGTACGGATCCAGGCGTTCGGATACGAAGAAAAAGATCCGGTCGCCATAACGGAGAGTGAACTTCGCGCCAAGTTTTGACGGGAGGATCCAATGACAAGAAATTCGATCTCGCGATACATTCTCCGGTCCGCCGGCGAAGTAAAGCGATTCCGGCTTATGATGCGCGTGATTCCGATCGTGATCGCAGTGCTGGTGGCGCTCTCAAGCGTCGTCTACGTCTCCTCGGTCATGTATAACCGCTACGGAAGTTACACGGTCACGGTCAATAAGTTCGATAACCTGAACTACTCCATCGCTCTTACCGAATACATGATCGAAGATCCCGAAACGGGAAAGTTGATCCCCGGTAAATCGGTCGCCCGGCTGAACTCAAAAGCGTCCGAACAGATCCGCGATATGGACGGTGCGACGCTCCCCGACGATATCGATCAGCAAAACGGCGAGCACAACGGAGAAAACTACATCGCCTACACCTACTACCTGGTCAACAACGGAGAGAAGACGCTGACCTACGAATACAACCTCTACATCGTCAACACGACGAACGGAGTTGAAAAAGGGGTGCGCGTCCGGCTCTACGAAAACGGAGTGGCAACGACCTACGCAAGAACCAAGACCGACGGCAGCGGCCCCGAAGAGGGAACCGAACCCTTCCTGGTGGGAGATTCCACGATCGTCAAAAAACAGGTCGGCAACTTCGGTCCCGGGGATTACACCAAGTTCACCATCGTGATCTGGATCGAGGGAAACGACGACGACACGACAGACGACATCATCGGCGGGCAGTTCAAAGTCGATATGAAGATCAACATCATCGGCGACGAACAGGGAGCCCCGATCGACTTCGAGCAACAATCCTGATACGGTTATTCTTCCGGCAACGGAAAATAATATAACACAAATTTTGATTATTATTTAAAGGAGAAAAAACCAATGAAAAAACTCATTCCTGCTCTCGCACTCCTGCTGGTCTCCGCTGTGATGCTGGCGACCTCTTCGTTCGCATGGTTCTCTATGAACACGACCGTCACCGTGACCGGTATGTCGGTTTCGACGAGAATCAGCGACAACCTGCAGATCGCGTCCGACACCATTGACAGCGATGCCAAGAAAGCCGACAACCTCTTCCAGAACGGTCTGAACCAGACTGTGACCGGTATCCTCGAGCCCGTTTCGACGGTCGACGGCGTGGCGTTCTTCTACACCGCCACCGACAACGTCAAAGCCGACGGCGACGCCATCACCGATACGTACATCGCGTACAATGCGAGCACTGCTGCTACCGACACCGCGAACTACAACAACGCGTTCTCCGAGAACTACGACGTTAAGAAGTCCGATACCGCCGTTGCGTACGTCGACTACGTCTTCCAGATCAAGGCGATCAACAGCGACACCTCGACCGACAAGAACGTCAAACTGACCGGCGTGAACCTCCTGTACAACAACCTTGGCGAGTCCGCGACCAACATCAAGGCGTTCCGCGTTGCCGTGTTCGCTGAGGACATCACCGATACCGATCCTTCCGGCGATCTCGGTGATCTCGTTACGATCCTTGCTCCTTCCGACGCCGCTTACCGCGCTGCCGGCAAGGCGGTTGCCTCCACCGCAGGCCCCGTTAGCGAGGGCGCTATGACCACCGCCGTTACCAACCTCGCTTCCAACGCCACGATCGGTCAGGTCGACGCCGGCACGACCGGTTACTTCAAGGTCGTCGTCCGTCTGTGGCTCGAGGGTGAGGATACCACCTGCAACAGCCAGACCTACCTCAGCCTGACCAAGAACTGGACGCTCGATCTCAAGATGGATCTCGGGACCGGCAACGGCGTGGCCGCGATCGGCTCGACCGCCAGCGCCGTTGCGACCGCCTCCACCACGACCGCCAGCGTTACCCTTGACGCAGGGAAGATCAGCAACGGTGAGACCGCCGCTTCCTATCAGTGGAAACTCGCCAGCGATAACTCGAACATCGCCGGTGCGACT
>CAMZBE010000203.1 GCA_947304475.1 uncultured Clostridia bacterium | reverse complement strand
CGAGATCTCGTAGTGCCGGTATCCGGCTGTGCGGAGTGTTTCGGACGCCATCGCGTAGAGATCCGCTTCGGCGTCGTCGCCCGGCAAGCCGAGTTCGGAGCGACGCAGAAAGAACGGCGTCCCTTCCTCAACGATCAATCCGTAGGCGGAAATATGCGACGGAGCCAACGAAACCACCGTACGAAGCGTTTCGGAAAACGAGTTCGCCGTCTGGCGAGGGATCCCGTACATCAGGTCGACGTTGACGTTTGAGAACCCGACAGCAAGTACGTCTTCGTATGCGTCAAAGAAGCCTTTTGCAGTATGCGCCCGCCCAAGCGCCTTCAATTCCCCGTCGTTAAGCGACTGACACCCGATACTGACGCGATTAAAGCCGAGTGAACGGAGAGCGCGCAGTTTCTCACGGTCCGCCGTAGCGGGGTTCATCTCGAAGGTGATTTCGGCGTTCTCTGCGATTGGATACCGTTTGCCGACGGCGGACAGAAGAGAGTCGAACTGACGCGCGTCCAGCAGTGACGGCGTTCCGCCGCCGAAGAAAACGGAAGTGACTTCTCTTCTCGGAAAATCGCGTTCCCGAATCTCCCGCAATACCGCCGAAACGTAGCGTTCCCTGTCCTCTCGCTCTGATCCCGGGAAAGAGCAGAAATCACAGTACGGGCACTTGGAAAGACAGAATGGAACGTGAAGATATACGCCAAACCCGTTACGCATCGTCGTCGAGTTTCAAGACCGCCATGAACGCCTCGGGCGTCACTTCGACGGAGCCGAGACGACGCATCTTCTTCTTGCCTTCCTTCTGCTTCTCGAGCAATTTCTTTTTCCGCGTGATATCGCCGCCGTAGCACTTGGCAAGCACGTCTTTCCGTATCGCCTTGACGGTCTCACGGGCAATAATCTTGGAACCGATCGCCGCCTGAATCGGGATCTCGAAAAGTTGACGCGGAATGTTTTCTTTCAGCCGTTCGGCAATCTTACGGGCGCGCGGATACGCCTTCTCCTCGTGAACGATGAAGGAGAGCGCGTCGACCTGTTCGCCGTTCAGCAGAAAGTCGAGTTTGACAAGTTTGCCGGGGCGGTATTCGAGGAACTCGTAGTCGAGCGACGCGTACCCCTTGCTCCGGCTCTTCAGGGCATCGAAAAAGTCGTAAATGATCTCGTTCAGAGGCAGGATATAGTGCAGTTCCACCCGCGTTTGGTCGAGATACTTCATATCGATAAACTCGCCGCGCCGATCCTGGCAAAGATCCATCAGTCCGCCGATATAGTCGGACGGCGTGATGATCGACGCACGGACGACCGGCTCCGCCGACTCGACGATCTCGTCGGGGGACGGATAGTTAGAGGGGTTGTCGATAAAGCGCGTCTCTCCGCCGCGCAGCGTCACGCGATAGATAACGCTCGGGGCGGTGGTGATCAGGTCGAGATTGAACTCACGTTCGAGCCGCTCCTCGATAATCTCCATATGCAGAAGCCCGAGAAAACCGCAACGGAAGCCGAACCCGAGCGCGATAGAGGTCTCCGGTTCAAAATGCAACGCCGCGTCGTTCAGACGGAGTTTTTCGAGGGCGTCGCGCAGATCTCCGTAGCGGGCACCGTCCTCTGGATAAATCCCGGCGTAAACCATCGGTTGCACCCGGCGGAATCCGGGCAGCGCCTCGGCGCAGGGGCGGTCGGCGTGCGTAACGGTATCGCCGACGCGGGTATCTCCGACCGACTTGATGCTCGCGGTAAGGTATCCGACCTCCCCGGCGGAAAGCGCGTCGGTCGCGGTCATATCGGTCACGCCGAGCGTACCGACCTCGGTCACCTGGTAGGTCGCGTCAGTGCTCATCAGCCTGATCGTATCACCCGCGCGAACTTGTCCGTCCATCACGCGGATATAGACCACGACGCCGAGATAACTGTCGTATCGTGAGTCGAAAATCAACGCCTTGAGCGGGGCGCTCTCGTCGCCCGACGGGGGCGGGATCACGGTGACGATCTTCTCCAGAACGTCCTCGATGTTGAGCCCCATTTTCGCCGAAACGGCGGGACATCCTTCCGCGTCAATTCCGATCACGTCTTCAATCTCCGCACGCGTCCGTTCGACGTCTGCGGACGGCAGATCGATCTTGTTGATGACCGGAAGAATCTCGAGCGAATTGTCGACGGCAAGATACGCGTTCGCGAGCGTCTGCGCTTCTACGCCCTGCGTCGCGTCGACGACGAGAAGCGCGCCCTCGCACGCCGAAAGAGAACGCGAGACCTCGTAACCGAAGTCGACGTGCCCCGGGGTATCGATCAGGTTGAACTCGTAGTCCTCCCCGTCGCTCGCACGGTAACCGAGACGGACCGCCCGCGCCTTAATGGTGATCCCGCGCTCGCGTTCGAGGTCCATATTGTCGAGTATCTGTTCCTCCATCTCGTGCAGGTCGAGCGCCCGCGTCTTTTCAAGGATGCGGTCGGCAAGCGTGGACTTGCCGTGGTCGATATGCGCGATGATCGAGAAATTGCGGATGTGCTTCTGTTTTTCGGTCACGGTATTCGGTCCCCTTCGTATGAATGGTTCGGCTGTCGGATCAGTTTTGCGCGCCGTTCAGCATTTCGGTCAGCGCCCGCGCGAGTTGATCGGGGCAGGACGTTCCCTTCCCGCCGCAGTCGATCCCCTTGAGTCTGCGGATCGCCTCTTCGGCTTTCATTCCCTTCACGAGGGCGGCGACGCCCTGCGTATTTCCCATGCAACCGCGGTGGAATACCACCTCTTCGATGACGTCGCCGTCGAGCGTGACGTCGATCTGACGGGAGCAGGTGCCGTGCGTTTGATAAGAATAACGTTTCATTTTCGTCTCCTTGAGAGTCGGTTTGATTTTATCGTTCCGAGAGCGGCTGTGCGGCTCGCAGTCCACGGAGTTCGCACCCAGGGCAGAACGTGACGGAAAAGACGGCGGCGGCAAGGCAGTCGGTCCTTCTGCCCGAGAGGGCGAGCGTCGCGCGTCCGCCGTCCGGCGGGATTGCAGCGCCGTCGGAGGCAAGTCCGCACGCGGCGGCAAAGCCGTAAAGACCTGCCAACGTTTCCGCGTCGGGCGTGGGGATCGAGAGATGCAGCGTCAGCCGTGCGTTCGGTACCGACAGGATCGCCCGCCCGTAAAGCCCGTAAATCAGCCCGTCGCCGACGCGGACGCGCGCGAGCGCGGACAGGAGAAGCCCGTGCGTCTCCGAGAGCGTCTGCGTCGAAGTGACGCGGTTTCCGTCTGCGTCATAGATTGCTTTACACTTCCCGACGTTCTCAAG
>CAMZBE010000202.1 GCA_947304475.1 uncultured Clostridia bacterium | reverse complement strand
GCTTGCCCGCGCGCATCAGGTCGTAGAACGCGTGCACTTCCTCCGGCGTCCATTCGAGCCGGGCGGGGCTGGTCTCGCCGTCGAGAACGGTGTTCATTCTGGCATAGTCGATCCCGTATCTCTCGAGCAGTTCGGGAGTGAGGTCGGAGCAGGAGTCGGTAATAATCTTGACTTTACGCATTTTCATATCCTCCGGTAGGTAGTGATTTTTCCGATTTTTCGGATTTTACCTACGGAAGGATACCACAGAAAAATAAACTGAAAAGAAACTTCGCGAATAAAGTTTATTATTTTGATTACCGCGCCCGCCGCGTTTATTCCGGGCGCGCCGTTCCCTTTTCCTGCGTCGGTGCGGCGGGACGGATCGGCAGCGTGACCGTAAAGGTCGTTCCTTCTTCGTCGGCGCCGCAGACCACCGTTCCGCCGTGCAGTTCGACGATCGCCCTGACGAGCGAGAGCCCCACGCCGTTGCCGCGCGTCGAGTGGGACGGATCCTCCTGATAGAACTTGCGGAAGATGCGTTCGCGGTTCTCCTCGGCGACGAAACTGCCCGAATTGAAGACCGAGACGGTCAGCGCCCAATCGCGCGCGATCGTGACGGCGATCCGCCCGCCCTCGGGGGTGAACTTCAGAGCGTTGTCGATCAGGTTCAGCCAGACCTGTTTCAGCATCTCCTCGTTCGCCGTGACGTCGTACTCGTCAAAATCGAGCGAAAAGTCGAGATCGCGGTTCGCCCACTTGTTTTCAAGAATCAGAAAACAGGTGCGGATCTGCTCAGAGAGGTTGAAGGTCGAAAGCCCCGACAGAATGGACTGGTTCTCGATCTTGGTGAGGTTCAGGACGTTGTTCGCCATATCCGAGAGGCGGAGCGACTCCTCCTCGATGATGTTGATGTACTCGGCGCGTTCGTCGTCCGAGAGGTCGCCGGATTTGAGCAGTTTGGCGAACCCCGCGATCGAGACGATCGGCGTCTTGAACTCGTGCGAGAAGTTGTTGACGAAATCCGAACGGAGCATCTCGGTATTCTCGAGTTCCTCCGCCATCGTGTTGAAGGCGCGCGACAGTTCGGCGACGGTCGGGTGGCGGTCGAACACCGAGTCGAACCTGATCCGCGCCCGGAAGTCCCCGGTCGCGAGCCGGTTCATATTGTTGATGATGATGTTCAGCGGCTTGGTAAAGATCCAACCGAGAAAGTAGGAAAAGCCGATCCCGACGAACAGACTGACGACCAGCATCAGCCCGATCACGCGGTTTCCGCTCTCGCGTGGAAGGTCCTCGGGCGACAAAACCCCCGCGTTGAAGAGGATCAGAGCGGCACCCCCCACGATAACAAGAACCGCAAGCAGGATGATGACGACCGTGCCGGCGAAGAGCAGCGTCAGCGCCTTCCGCGACTTACGGATGGTCGGGAACCCGGGCAGTCGGAAGCCCTGCTTCCCGTCCTTTCTTCTCTCGTCCTTCATTTATGCCTTACCCCCTTGTAGCCGAGCCCGCGTACCGACTCGATCGAAAACTCTTCCCAGCCCTCGAAGCGTTTGCGAAGCCGCCCGATGTGCACGGTCACGGTCTCCCACCCGCTGTCGGTCTCCATGCCCCAGATCTCGTCGAGCAGTTGGAGCCGCGTGAAGATCTTGCCGGGATAGGAGAGCAGTTTATAGAGCAGAAGAAATTCTTTTTGCGGCAGTTCCTGGACTTCGCCGTGCCCCGTGACGGTCAGCGCGTCGTAGTCGAGGGTGACGTCGCCGATCTCGATCTTCCGCTCGCTGTTGATGCGGGCGCGCCGGAGCAGGGCACGGATGCGAAGGATCATTTCTTTTTCGTCGATGGGCTTGGTGATATAGTCGTCGGTGCCGACGATGAACCCTTTGTGCCGATCATCGGGCAGCATCTTTGCCGAGACCATCAGGATCGGGACGTTATTGCCCGCCGCCCGCAGCGTCTCGGTAAAGCCGTAGCCGTCGAGTTTCGGCATCATCACGTCGAGGACGATCAGGTCGACGTGCACCGTGTCGAGCCGTGCGAGCGCGGCTTCCCCGTCGTTTTCGGTGAACACGGTATAGTTCTCTCGTTCGAGTACCGCGCGGATCAGTTTCCGCGTGTTCTTGTCGTCGTCGACTACCAGAATGTTGACCATATCGCCCCTCGCTTTCTTTTCCCTTTCATTGTACCATATTTTCTTCGCAATTTCCAGTCTGTTGCAAGAAATCGTAAAGAATTCAAAAAAAGGGCGTTCGACCTTGCTTTTATTTGAACGGTTATGGTATAATGGAGAAAGAAACGCGGGCGACGCCCGCGGGTGTGAGGGATACGATGGGAAAACGGGTACTTGCCTTTGATTTCGGCGCGTCGAGCGGGCGTGCTATGATCGGAACGGTCGAAAACGGACGCCTGAACGTGTCCGAGATCCACCGTTTCCAGAACGATCCGGTCAAGGTCGGCGGCGTTACCTACTGGGACGTCTTCCGGCTCTGGTTCGAGATCAAAGAGGGGATTCGCCGTGCCCTGCGTGAGGGAACGGTCGACGCGATCGGGATCGACACGTGGGGGGTGGATTTCGCCCTGATCGACCGGAACGGCGAACTGCTCTCCGCCCCCGTCCACTACCGGGACGAGCGGACGGTCGGGATGCCGGAAGAGGTCGAAAAGATCCTTCCGCTCTCCGAACTCTACCGCCGCACCGGGACGCAGTATATGCGGATCAATACGCTCTACCAACTCTACTACCTCGCCAAATACCGCCCGGAACTGATCTCCCTTGCCGACAAACTGCTCTTTATCCCCGACCTGTTCGCCTATTTTCTGACCGGTCGGATGCGCGCCGAGGCGACCGTCGCGTCGACGTCGAACTTCTTCGATCCGAGAACCCGGGATTTCGACCGCGCGCTGCTTGAAAAACTCGGGATTCCCGCCCGTCTTCTCCCCCCGCTGATTCAGCCGGGCGAGACCTACGGCACCCTCTCCCCGTCTCTTGCGGAGGAGTTCGGGTGCGGCGCGATCCCGGTTCTTGCGGTCTGCACGCACGACACCGCGAGCGCGGTCTTCGCCGCCCCGGGCGACGGGGATTTCGCCTACGTCAGTTGTGGTACCTGGTCGCTTTTCGGCACCGAACTGTCCGCACCGCTGATCGACGGAAAGAGCGAGGCGGCACGCTACACGAACGAGGGCGGCTACGCCGGCTCGATCCGGTTTCTCAAGAACATTATGGGGCTTTGGCTGATTCAGGAGTCGCGGCGTCAGTGGCTGCGCGAGGGCGAAACCGTCAGTTACGCGGATCTCGAACGTGAG
>CAMZBE010000201.1 GCA_947304475.1 uncultured Clostridia bacterium | reverse complement strand
CGACGACGCTTTTAACGGTTTCACCGACGATGTGATCGGTTCGCTTCCCGCGGGGGCGAGCGAAGGGGCGGCAAGCGGCACGACCTTCCGGGTGGCAGAGGAAACGGGGAACGCCGGCAACCGCGTTCTTGAGATCAATAAGAACACCGAGTCAAACGACACCGGCGGAACCCTCACGCTCCCCGTGACCGATATTCCCGAGTGGGACGACACGGCGATCCTCGAGATCGGTATGCGGATCAACGTCTCAAGCGAATCGCGCTTCGGCAATAACGCCACGGGCACCAACAATCACCGCAACCTGATGCAGATGCGCTTCATGTGCGGCAACACGCCGTTCTGGATGCCGACGCTCCGGTTCAGTACCGGTTCCAATCCGACTTCGGGCTACAAGTTCGTCGTCGGGAAAAACACCTCGACGACGTTGACCGAATCCCCCGACGGGCAGAGCAGGACTTTTGCGTTCGATACCTGGTACGAGTTCACGTTCCGCGTGACCGTCAAGGACCTCGGTGGGAACCAACCGATGTTCCACGTCGACATCTACGTCGACGGCGAATATTTCGGCACCTCGTACTGCTTCTACGCGACCGACGATTATTCGTCGCTCACGTCGGGAACGATCCTCTTCCGGGACGAATCCGTGTTGAAGATCCGTTTCGCTCCGCAGATGCGGACGCACGCGCTGATTTACGTCGACGACGTTTCGGCAAACTACACGCGCGGCAACTGATCCCGCGCGAGATTCCGACACTTACGCAAACCCGATACGCGTAACCAAACCGCAAAAGCAACCCGCGGGCGCCGCATTTCTGCGACGCCCGCTTTATATTCTTGGTCTCCCTCGCACCGCGGGTTGTGCGGCGCGTTTTTTGGGGGCAACACGTGATAGAAAAAAGAGGACGGTCGCCCGTCCGCTTTATGTTTTTATTTCGGTTTTACTTCGTACACCGTTACGGTGTGGTAGGTTTCGTCAGCCCGCAGGATCGCGCGCCCGTGATTGGGGCTGTCCGGCTCTTCCTGCGTTTCCAAACAGAAGGCGGCGTGCTTGTGTTTGACCGCGCCCCCTTTGAGAAGCGGACGGTCGCCCGAAAGGAAGTTCGCCGTGTAGAACTGCACGCACGGCTGATCGGTGAAGACCGTCATCTGAAGTGCGTCTCCCGTCACGACGGCGGCGGGGGAGAGGGAGTATCCCGCGATGGGGAAGGGGGGTTTTTTAGTTAAAACGTAATTGTGGTCGTAGCCGTTCCCGGTTTCGGCGATTCGTTCACCGATCGCGTGGGGCGTGCGGAAATCGAACGCAGTCCCCTCGACCTCGGGGCGGTTGCCGGTCGGGATCAGTTCGTCGTCGACCTCGGTGTAGGCGTCGGCGAAGATGCGCGCCACGTGGTTCAGAACGTCCCCGGAGCCGCAGCCGTTGAGGTTGAAATACGAATGGTTGGTCAGGTCGCAGACCGTGTCCTTGTCGCTCTTCGCCTCGTACTCGATCGAGAGGGCGTACCCGGTCACGCGGTAGGTCACCTTGACGTCGAGGTTGCCGGGATACCCTTCCTCCATATCGTCGGCGTGCAACGTCAGCACCAGCGTCCGGTCGTCCGCGTGCTCGACCGACCAGACCTTCCGGTCAAAGCCGATCACCCCGCCGTGCAGGTGGTTGTTTCCGTTGTTCTGCGCGAGTTTGTATTCCACACCGTTGAGGGTAAAGCGCCCCTTGGCGATCCGGTTGCCGTATCGCCCGATCAAAGCGCCCTGGTGCGAGTGGTCTTCAAAATAGTCCTCCAGCGTCGGGAACCCGAGTTCGACGTCGATTCCGTCGACGACGAAGCGCGTGATCGCCCCCCCGAAGGTAATGATCGATACTTCCGCCGCCCCGTCCGAGAGGGTGTATTCCTCGATCGCCGTCCCGCTCGGCAACGTGCCGAAGATCCGTTTGTTCATCTGTCTTTCCGCCTTCCTGTCGTAGATAGTTCCATTATACCGCCGAATACCGAAAAAGTAAAGGGGATCGAGAAATAATTATGCGCGCAGCGCAATTCACGGCGCGCAACGCCAATTCACGGGACCAAAGGGCGCAATTCACGACGGCTTGCCGTCAATTCATTGTTTCCCTCGTCCCCTCATTGGCGCTTGCGCCACATCATTTGACTGCTTGCGGTCAACATCATCAGGGCGGGAGCCCTACGTCATTGTTGCGCAGCAACACATTATTGCGCGCAGCGCCTTATTCCACCCACACGATCCGGCCCGGTTTTCGTTCCGCCGCGGGCGGGACCGATCCGTCGGCGTACCCGACGGCAATGTGTCCGACGCCTTCCCATTCACCCTTGATCCCGAGATCGGCGAGCCACGTTTTGAACGCGTCCCCTTCAAACTCCTCTTTGGCGCGATGGATCCAGATGCTCCCGAGCCCGAGCGAGTGGGCAGCGAGCATCATATTGCCCATCACGAGACTGCCGTCGTAGATCCCGGTGCGGCAGGATTTGTCGAACAGAACGACGAGGATCGCCGGCGCGCCGTAAAAGGGATCGAACTCCTCGTCCCAACCGCCGATTTTGCGGTTGGCTTCGACGATCTTCTCCCGCATCGCGGGGTTGGTCACGACGATCGTTTCGGTCGCCTGCTGCCCGCGTCCGCTTGCCGCGTAGATCCCCGCTTCCGCGATCTGTTCGAGCAGTTCCCGCGCCGGCAGTTCGGGTTTGAAGTGCCGCACGCTCCGTCTCTCTTTGATGTTCTTCAATACTTCGTTCATGTTATCTCCTTTCATGCCGTTTAGGGCAATACGTACCCGCTTCCGTCACTTCACGCCCGCAGGGGCAGGGGGCCCCGCGCGGCACGTCACTTTCGCCGGCGCTTGCGACGGCGAAAACATCACTGTCGAAGACGACATCACGTTGCGTAGCAACACATCACAGCGCGGAGCGCTCATATTGTGCAGCCCTTTGCCGTATCAAAAGATCGGCGCCCGCCGAAGCAAGCGCCGAACATACTTAATAGTTTTCCGCCGTGATCTCGAAATACGCCTGCGGATGCGCGCAGACGGGGCAGACCTCGGGGGCTTTCTCGCCGACCACGATATGTCCGCAGTTCCGGCACTCCCAGACCTTCACGCTGCTCTTCTTGAAGACTTCCTGCGTCTCGACGTTTTTCAGCAGCGCGCGGTAGCGTTCCTCGTGGCGTTTTTCGATCGCCGCGACGCCGCGGAACTTCGCGGCGAGTTCCGGGAACCCTTCGGCTTCCGCCGTCTTGGCAAATCCCTCGTACATATCGGTCCACTCAAAGTTTTCGCCGTCCGCCGCGGCGCCGAGGTTCTCCGCGGTGTCGCCGATGCCGTTCAGTTCCTTGAACCACAGTTTG
>CAMZBE010000200.1 GCA_947304475.1 uncultured Clostridia bacterium | reverse complement strand
CGCCGAGCATTCGACGATCTGTATGCTCGTGACCACCGACGGCTCGTTCGGTGAGATCCCGCGCGAAAACTACGTCGCGGCGGAAGAGGCGGCTGCCGCAGAACTCTCCGGAAGAAACCGTCCTTTCGCAATCATCCTCAACTCCGCGACGCCTTCGGGCGAGAGCGCCGTACAACTTGCTTACGACCTTGAAAAAAAGTACAACGCACCGGTGGCGCTGGTCGATTGTACGAAACTTGACCGTGAGGATCTGTCGCATATTCTGGGGCTCGTTTTGGCGGAGTTCTCGACGTCCGAAGTCCGTTTCCGTCTCCCCGCTTGGGTGGCGGCGCTCGAAGACGGGCACCCGCTTCGCAAAACGCTGTTCGACACGGTCGCAGAGGTCAGTGAGGAGACCGTGCGTATGGGCGATCTTACCCGACTCGACGAGTTCACCTCCCACCTGCCCGAAGGGGTGGAAGGCGCGACGTGGACGGTAACGGAGCAGGACGCCGGGACCGGTCGGGCGCGGGTGGACGTCACGCTTCCCTCGGACGTCTGGTTCGACGTGCTCCGCGAAAAGACCGGGCTCGCCGTCAGGGACGAGGGCGAACTGCTCTCGGAACTGACCGATCTCGTAAAAGCAAAGAAGAAATGGGATCGCGTCGAAGGGGCGTTTTCCGACTGTGACGCAAAGGGGTACGGGATCGTCCTTCCCGAACCGTCGGAACTGCGGCTCGAGGATCCGAAAATCGTCAAACAGAGCGGCGGCTACGGCGTGAAACTCCGTGCTGCGGCGCGCTCGATCCACCTGATCTCCGCGGACATTGAAACCGAGATCAATCCGGTCGTCGGCACCGAAGAGCAGTCCGAGGAACTTGTGAAATACCTGCTTTCGGGTATGGAGGACGATCCCGGCGCCGTCTGGAATACCAATCTTTTCGGGAAAACGCTCTACGATCTGACGAGCGAGGGGATCAACTCCAAACTCACGCATCTGCCCGATCAATCGCGCGAACGCTTCGCAGAGACGCTTGAACGCATCATCAACGAGGGCTCGAGCGGACTGATCTGTATCCTTCTCTGAAACCGCACGGACGATCCGGGGGAACGCAAACTGCTTCTCCCGGTTCTTTTCCGGCAAAAAACACCCTCGTTTTACAAAAAATCGGCGGCAGGTCTTGACAAAACGCTTCAGAAACAGTAAAATGTAGAGGACAACTCTTTCAGGTGTGTTCCGCGGCTTCGCGGACCATACTGTTTTTACAGAGGAAAGGATCATACGAAAATGTTTGAACAGGTCAAAAATCTTCTCGTTGAGAAAATGGGCGTAAAAGCGGAGATCACCCCCGAATCCGAACTCTCGAAGGATCTCGGCATCAACTCGCTCGAGATCGCCGATCTCTTCCAGATCTTCGAGGATACTTTCGGGATCGTGATCGACGATGAGGAAGTCAACGACTTCGTGACCGTCGGCGATATCGTCAATTATCTGGAGAGCAAGAAGGCCTGACCGTCTCTTTTCACGGACGGAAAAGACAATAAAAAAGGACAACCGACGCCGGCGCAGTGATCTCGGTCACCGCCGCGATTCCGTTGTCCCTTTTTTCACCCCGTCGGGGTGTCAGATGCAGACGACCGTGACGCCGCCGTCCTTGTCCCAGAAGGCAGGATCGGCGGAGGTTTCCGCCTCAAAGTTCGCCTTGAGGTAAAGCGAACCGGGATCGTCCTCCTCACCGAGATTTTTCCCTTCGACGAAAAGGCGGATCTCACCCTTCCGAAGAAGCGTGTGCATAAACGTCCGCAACTGCGTGATTCTTCGGTCGCCGTGCCGGATCTTAACAATATGACAACCATCCGCTCTTGCCGACGCGAGTGCGAATAAAACCGTCCGCTCGACCGATTTCAGGTTCCGGCAGTCGCAGGTATCTACCCAACGGATCGGCGCGCTGTTTTCCACGGCGATCCCCCCTTTCGATTGATCTTGTTTTATTGTATCAAAAAAAAGCGGTCTTGTAAAGACCAAATGCGGTTTTTTATGAACCGTGTGAAAGGAACCGTAAAATGACCGATCTGCTTCCCCGGTTGTTTATCCGGGATCATAAAAACACGGGCGATCCCAAGGTCCGCGCCGCGTACGGCACGCTTTCCGGGATCGTCGGAATCATCGTCAACCTGATGCTCTTCGCCGGCAAATTCATCGCCGGAACGGTGTCGGGTTCAATCGCCGTTTCCGCCGACGCCTTCAACAACCTCTCCGACGCGGGATCGAGCATCGTCTCGCTTGTCAGTTTCCGTATCGCGGCAAAACCCGCCGATCGGGACCACCCGTTCGGACACGCCCGGATCGAATATATCGCCTCGATGATCGTTTCGTTTTTGATCCTGCTTGTCGGATTCGAGATCGTTTCGGACTCGGTCAAGAAGATTATTTCGCACGAATTTACACTGGTATTCAGTTACCTGACCGTCGTGATCCTCGGCGTCTCGGTTCTGGCGAAACTCTGGCTCGCTCTTTTCAACTACCGTCTCGGCAAGAAGATCGGTTCCGACGTGATGCGGGCAACCGCCGTCGATTCGCTCTCGGATACGGTCTCGACCTTCGCCGTTCTGGTTTCCACCCTGATTTTCCGCTTCTTCGACGTGGATATCGACGCCTGGGTGGGGCTTGCCGTTGCGCTCTTCATCTTCTGGGCGGGAATCCGGATCCTGCGGGAAACGCAAAATTCCCTGCTCGGTGAAGCACCCGTCAAGGAAGTGACCGACGCGATCGCCGCGATCGTTTCGGGTTATCCCGCCATCCTCGGGATTCACGACATGATGATCCACAGTTACGGACCGGGGCACACTTTTGCCTCGTTTCACGCGGAGGTGGACGGCGCCGACGACGTGTTCGAATCCCACGACGTGATCGACGAGGTAGAACGCCGGATCTGGGAGGAACTTTCGATCGTCTGCACGGTTCACATGGATCCGATCAACACCGACGACGCCTTGACGACCGAACTCCGGGAAGAGACGGCGGAACTGGTCAAGGAGATCGACGAACGAATCACCGTTCACGATTTCCGGATCGTGACCGGCGTAACGCACACCAATCTGATCTTCGACGTGGCTGTCCCCTTCGAACTCAAAATGTCCGTCCCCGAGATCAAGGATGCCGTCGCCAAAAAGATCCGTGAGCGACACGAGAATTACTACGCCGTCGTGACGGTAGACCGAAACTGAGAAAATCCCGCCGGAACTCCGGCGGGATTTTCTTTACCATTTCAGGACTCTTTGGAGTTGCGGGATCAACGCCAGCGCGTATTCGGCAAATCCCGCCTCGTTCGGATGCACGCGATCCCAGAAATAGTATTCGTTGAACGGGAAGAGCGAGAAGCCGTCGATCACATACATTCCACGCGCCGACGCCTCTTCCGCGATC
>CAMZBE010000199.1 GCA_947304475.1 uncultured Clostridia bacterium | reverse complement strand
GGCGATCAGGTTCCGGATCGGGGGATCGTCCTCGACCACGAGGATCAAAGGGTTAGCCATCTGTTTTCACCTCCCCGGCGGGCAAACTGAACGTGAACACGTCGCCGTGCGGCGCGTTGTCGGTCAGGGTGATCTCGCCGCCGTGCGCGTTGACGATCGAGCGGCAGAGCGGAAGCCCGAGCCCGATGCTGCGCCGGCTGTCTGCGACGTCGTTCTTCCCGGTGTAGAACATCTCGAAGACGCGCGGTTTCAGTTCGTTCGGGATCCCGTCCCCGTCGTCCGCCACCGTGACAAAGACCCGATCTCCGACGCGTTCCGCCGTGATGCGGATCTCGGACGTCTGGGGCGTATACTTGATCGCGTTGTCGACCAGGTTGACGATGACCTGCGCGATCAGGCGTGCGTCGATTTTCACAAGCAGCAGTTCGTCTTTTAGGTCGACCGTGATCTTCTGCCCGTCGGCTTTCCCGTGGACGTGCTTCAGCGCCTCGTCGATCACGTCGCCGAGCAGTTCGGTCGTGAAATGCAGTTCCATGCCGCCCTCTCCGAGCCGCGTGATCGACAGAACGTTCTCCACCAAATTGTTCAACCAGAGCGCGTCATCGTAGATGTCGCCGTAGAGCCGTTCCCGCGTCTCGCGGTCGAAGGCGTCCTCGTTTGAGAGCAGATTGCTCGCGTTGCCCGAGATCGAGGTCAGGGGGGTGCGCAGGTCGTGCGAAATGGAGCGCAGCAGATCCGCGCGCAACTGTTCGTTTTTGGCAAGGATCGCCACGCGCTCCTTCTCCTTTGCGTTGAAGGCGTTATCGAGCGCGATGGCGCATTCGTAGAGGATCGAGGACACGATCCCCACGTCGAATTCGTCGATCGGGACGTCGCCGACGTAGACGGCGATCACGCCGTAGTTCTTTTGGTTTTTGGAGACCGGGAAATAGGTGAACTCGTCGTCCGGGAACGCGTCGGTCCCCTTCCCCGCACCGTTATTGCCCTCGGCGACGAACCGCACGATCTTCTCCCGGTCGGGAGACAGTTCGCGTTGCCCGTCGTCCGAGACCGGGAACGTGCGTTCCTCCCCGTCGTAGAAAACCGTCACGTCATGTTTGAGCAGTTTGCGGATCTGTTCGGCTGTCGCGACGAAGATCTCGGTCTCGTCGGTCGCCTTCTGGATCAGTTGGTTCGCGTCGAACAGGATCTTGGTCCGGAAAGCGGTGCGCGACGCCTCCCGCTCGCGTCCCTTGAGTTTCTCCGCCGTCCCGCCGATGATCAGCGACGCGGCGAGCATGATGATCAGGGTGACGGGATACTCGCTCCCGTACGCCATCAGGGAATATTTCGGTTCAATGAACAGGAAGTTGAAAGCGAGAACGCTGGCGACCGAAGACACTACCCAGTCGATCTTGCTCCCGGTCAGGGCGGCGGTGATCAGAACGCCGAGCATATAGACCGCGATGATGTTCGACACGGTGAACCCGAGCAGCGAGAACAGCCACCCGAACAGCGTGGAAAGCGCCAGCGCGGCGGCGGCGACCGGAAGCCCGCGCAGGGCTTTTTTGAAATCGGGTTTTCCGAACAGGGTTTTCTTTCTGCCCGAGAGGGCGACGTTCCCGTCGGGAATGATGTGGATGTCGATATTCGGGGCAAGGGCGATCAGTTGCTCGGAGAAGGATGCCTTGAAACCGAATCTCCGTTTCCCGACGGCGCTCCGCCCGATTACGATCTTGGTCACGTCGGACAGGCGCGCGTACTCCGCGATCTGAAACGCGATATCGTCGCCGTACACGGTCGTCACCGTCGCACCCGACGTCTCCGCCAGGCGGACGTTGTTCTGCAACCTTTCCTTATCCTCCGCCGGCAGGTTGTCGGCGCCGGGTTTCCTGACGTACAGCGCGCTGAACGACGCGCGGAACGCCCTCGCCATCTTCGCCGCGGTCTGAATGATCCTGGCGTTTGACGGCGCGGGAGACAAACAAACGAGGATATGTTCTTTTTCGTTCTGCCGTCCCTGCGGTTCCATTCGGCACGTGATCCCCCTTTCTTCATTCGGTACTTTGATTATATCACGATCCGAATGAAAAATCCACTCTATTATTCGCCCTTCCTCTTTTTTGGTTCGCGCGCGTCCTTTTTTTCTTCCCGGATCCAGACGCCCTCCCGCTCGAACTCCCGGCGGACGCGTCCGGCGTCCGAGCCGGCGGGATCCGGGGCGTCTCCGTCGCGCCCCTTCGGTTCGGGCGCCGCTCCGTTCTTTTTCAGGAAAACGTCCATGCGCTTCACGAGGAAAAAGCCGAAGACCATCACGCCGATAACCGACAAAATGATCGCGACTATCATCACGGCACCCCCTTTCGGTCGATCTGCCTTCAGAGGTTGAAGCACTTCTTGATCGCGTTGTATTCACCGAAGACAAGAAGCGACGTTCCCTCTTTCAAAACCATGTCCGGAGTGACGACCGCGTTGATCTTGCCGTTTTCCCGGACGGCGATAATGTTGACCTTGTATTTCTTCCGGATATCGATCTGAACGATGGTTTTCCCTCTCCAGTCGACGGGGACCGGCACCTCGAAGATCGAACCCGAACCGCCGAGGTCAATGTAATCGAGGACGTTGTCGGAACTGTACCGGATCGCCGTCCACGCCGCCAACTGTTTTTCGGGATAGATGATCTCGTCCGCCCCGTTGCGAAGCAGGAACTTCGCCTGCACGTCCTGCTCGGCGCGCGAGACCACCTTTTTCGCGCCCAGTTCCTTGAGCAGACAGGTCGTTTCAAGCGAACTCTGGAAATCGCCGCCGATCGAGACGATGCAGACGTCGTAATCCTTCACTCCGAGCGATTTCAGAAACGCCTCGTTCGTGGTGTCCCCGATCTGTCCGTCGGTGACGAACCCCATCACGTCGTTGACGCGTTCCTCGTTGTTGTCGACCGCCATCACTTCGTGTCCGAGTTCGTGCAGTTTCAGGGCGATATACCGCCCGAACCTGCCGAGCCCGATCAACAGAATGGATTTGGTTTTCATACCATATTCCCCCTTATCCTACCGCCACGGTGTCCGCCGGCAGTTTTGAAAGCGGCTTTTTCGCGCCGCCGAACGCCGCGTAAATCAGCGTGAGCCCGCCCACGCGGCCGAAATACATGGAAACGATCAGGATCAGTTTGGAAAGCGCGCCGAGCGTCGGCGTGATCCCGGCGGTCAACCCGACCGTCCCGACCGCCGAAGCCGCCTCAAACAGGCAAACCCCGATGGGCAGCCCCTCGAGCGCGCTGATGACCGTCCCGCCGAAAAAGAAGATGGTCAGATACAGAAGCAGGATCGCGGCGGCGCTCTTGACCGTCGCGTCGTCGATCCGCCGTTTCATCAGTTCGGCGTTGTCCTTCTTCCGGAACACCGCCGCGGCGGACGCGAACAGAACGGCG
>CAMZBE010000198.1 GCA_947304475.1 uncultured Clostridia bacterium | reverse complement strand
GCCGTTCTGCTTCATCAGGTGCGAGACGATCAGGAAGTAGCCGATCGCAAGGACCGCCGTGGGAAGCGCGGTCTTCCACCGTTTTTCCGCGATCCAGAGGAACAGTGCGAAGATCAGAAGATACACGAAGGCGTCTTCCTTCACCGTCAGCGTCAGAAGCGCAAAGAGGAAGAACGGGATCGGTCGGCGGCACTCGGAGAACCAGAAGGTCCAGAGTAAAAGCGGGAGCAGAAAGCAATTTTCGTGAAAATCGTAATAACAGCCGGTCGCGATGGCGGGATAGGCGGCAAACGCGACCGAGAGAAGAATCAGCATCCCGTTGGATAATCCACGGCGACGCCCGATCAGAAGCAGCGGCACGATCGACGAATAGAGGATCACCGCCTGCCCGACAGCGAGCGTGATCGGGGTGCGGAACACGAAATAAAACGGCAGGAGCAGATAAAGGACCGGCGACGTATGCACGGCAAAATGCGAAAGCAAACCGTCGCGCTCGACCGTCGTAACGGGGGTGCCGGTCTTCGCCATATTGGCAAACATCTGGCAGAAGATTCCGAAGTCGAAGTTCGGCGCGGAATAACCGAGATAGCGCATCACGCCGATCGCTGCGATCGCGGAGCCGAACAGGCACGAAACGGCGATCCCGAAGATCAGAACGGGGGCGAAACAACCTTTCTTTCGGGATACGGGTTCGACCGGGGCGCTTTCCTTTCCTTCGCTAAAGGTCGAAACCAGGCGCAGAACGATCGGGACGAGAAGAATAAGGAACGCGGAGAGGACGGCGATTTCGCTGATCGCGGCGGGAATGGAAAGAACGATCGCGAACGCAAAGAAAGCGTATTCGACGAGCAGGAACACCGCAACGATCCGTCTGCCGTAGGGTGAAAGAACGATCAGTTCGGAAAAGCCGATCGTAAAGAAAAGCGTGATGCCGACGATCAGAGCGATCATTTCCGGGGTACGCGTAAAAATCGCAACGCGATCCACGAGCGCCTCGATCCCGCCGCCTTCGTTCACGAGCATCATACAGATCGCGAAAAGCCAGCCGGAAAGCGCCGACGATACGAAATCGCCGGCGTTGTATCCGTTGCGGAATGCCTTGCTCTGCTTCATGTCTTTACTTCTTCAGTTCCAGCGTTCTGATATAGGCGGCGCGGACAGCGTTCATCGCAGAAGAGCGGAAACCGCCCTCCTCAAGCGCGCGTACGCCGGCGATGGTGGTCCCGCCGGGGCTGCAGACCGCGTCCTTGAGTTCGCCGGGGTGACGCCCGGTTTCGAGTACCATTCTCGCCGATCCCTCAAGCATCAGGGCGGCGAATTTCTGCGCGTCCGCACGTGCAAGCCCGCACTCGACGCCGGCGTCGGCAAGCGCCTCGACGAAAAGATAGGCAAACGCGGGACCACAGCCCGAAACGGCGGAAGCGGCGTCGATCTTGTCCTCCGCGATGGGCGTCAGCGTGCCTGCGCCGGCAAATCCGGCGAGCAGAGCCGAAAGATCGTCCTCTTGGACAAGGTCGTTCGGTACGTAGAGGATCAGCCCGCGTCCGACGGCACAGGGGGTATTCGGCATAATACGGACGACCGGACGGCGGGAGAGCCCCGCTTCGATCGCGGAAACAGAGATTCCTGCCGCCATCGAAACCACGACGGTCGAGTCGTCCAGATGCGGACGAACGTCCTTCATCACGGCGGGCAGCACCCGCGGCTTCACGCCGAAGACGAGGAACCGGCAGGACGCCGCGATCTTTTCAAGCGACAGTACGGCGGCGCCGTATTTCTTTTCAAACGCGCCGGTCTTGTTGGCGTCGGTATCGCAGACCGCAACGCTGCCCTTGGGGACGGTGCGGCAGACCGCATCGGCGATCGCGCCGCCCATGTTTCCGACACCGATAAAGCCGAATTCGTATTTCATTGTATTCTCCTTATCTGACCTGTCCGTTTCCGCGGATCAGGTATTTGTAGGTGTTGAGTTCCTCGAGTCCCATCGGACCTCTGGCGTGCATCTTCTGCGTCGAGATGCCGAGTTCACAGCCGAGCCCGAACTCGCCGCCGTCGGTAAAGCGCGTCGACACGTTGTGATAGACCGCCGCGCTGTCGACTTCACGCAGGAAGCGTTCGGCGGTCTCGCCGTTTTCGGTGACGATCGATTCGCTGTGGTGCGTCGAATGCTTCGCGATATGCGCAATGGCTTCCCCGACGTCCGAAACGATCCCGACGGCGAGGATATAATCGAGGAATTCGGTATCGAAGATCGGCCCTACGGCGGGTTTTACCCCAAGGATCTTCGCCGCCTTTTCGTCCGGGCGGAATTCGACCGGAACGAGTCCGCGCTCGCTCCGCTTTTTCGTCAGGCGGTCGTAGATCGCGGGAAGGAACGTCGGTGCGATCTTCTCGTGGATCAATAGCACTTCCTCGGCGTTGCAGACCGATGGACGCGATGTCTTCGCGTTCTCGACGATCGCAAGCGCCTTGTCGATATCCGCCTCCTCGTCGACGTAAACGTGGCAGATCCCGGTCCCGGTCTCGATGCAGGGGACCAGCGCCTGCTCGACGCAGGCACGGATCAGCCCGGCGCCGCCTCTCGGGATCAGCAGGTCGACAAGCCCGACTGCTTTCATCAGTTCAAGCGAACTTGCACGATCGGTATCCTCGACCACGGCGACCAAATCTTCCGGCAGTCCCGCTTTCCGGATGCCGAGTCGAAGCGCGTCGCAGACGGCGCGGGCGGAACGTGCGGCTTCCTTCCCGCAGCGCAGAACGGCGACGTTCCCGCTCTTCAAGGTCAGCGCGGCGACGTCGGACGTAACGTTCGGGCGGCTCTCGTAGATCGCGGCAACCACGCCGAAAGGTACCGAAACGCGTTCGATCAGAAGACCGTTCGGGCGCGTGACGCTCGAAATAATCCGTCCGACCGGATCGGGCAAAGCCGCAACGTCGCGCAGTCCCTTCGCCATCCCGGCGATTCGGGCGGCGTTCAGGGAAAGGCGGTCGATCATTACGTCGGGAATGGTCCCGCGCGCCGCCTCGACGTCACGAGCGTTGGCTTCGAGGATTGCGTCGGTCGACGCCTCGAGTTCGACCGCCATAGACAGGAGCGCCCGGTTCTTCTCTTCGGTCGAAAGGAGCGCCGCCCTGGATTTCACCGCCTGTGCGGCGGATAGGATCTCACTTGTGGTTCTCATCAGTTACCTCGCTCGAAATACGTACCGACTTCCTTCCCTTCCAGAGCGTCGTAGACGCGGGAAGGATCCGAGCCGAGCAGAATGAACATCGGGATTCCGTGGGACGTAACGATCTCCGCCGCCTCGAGTTTGGTAGTCATACCGCCCCTGCCGCGATCGGTCCCCGCACCGCCGACAAGCGAACGGATGCGGTCGTCGATCTTTTCGACCCGGCGGATCAGTTTCGCC
>CAMZBE010000197.1 GCA_947304475.1 uncultured Clostridia bacterium | reverse complement strand
TTGCTTTTTTGTCCGCGCTGAAAATCGCGCGTCGCGGCGGCATTTGCCGGCGCGGTTTGATTATTTGAACGTTACCGAACGCCGCCCCCTACGACGGGGAAGCCGGCGCAACCGATAAAGAAACGTTTTCATTTCGCGCCAGCGGTAGGGGACGGCGTCCTCGACGTCCCGCATTTGGTTCCCGAATTCGCGCGCCTGAAAGCAGGGGTGGCGCGGGCAGTGTTTGTTTTGTTTCAACCGGTTGCCGTCAGTGCAGGGTTACGACCGCATATATTGCAATTCTTGCGTGATTGGCAAATCCACGATGTTTTTTGCAAGGCGAGGTGAATGATTAACCGAGGACGGTTTTGTTGATTACGCCGATTTTGAAAAACATGGCGCTTTTCGGTTGCTTTTTGCCTGAAATTGCTCTACAATACAGGTAAAGGCGGGCGTTGACGCCCGGCTGAAAAAGGAGGAAAAAACAGCATGAAAAGAATTTCGATCGTACTTTCTCTGATCCTGTGTCTTGTCCTGTGCGCCTTCGCGTTTGCATCTTGCAGCAAGAAGAACAAAGTAGCGAACACCACGGCGGACGGTACGGACGTACCTGCGTCCTCGACGCCGTCGGGAACCGGCACCCCGAGCGGAGACGAAACAACCGGCTCGCCCTCGGTGACCGTACCGGTGCACGTCCACACTCCCGGCGCGTATGAGGTCGTTAAACCCGCGACCTGTTCCGACGTTGGGGAGGAGGCGCAATTCTGCACCGAGTGCGGCGAAAAGATCTTGGAGTCGGTCCGTCCGCTTCCGACCGTCGCCGACGCACACGTCGTGGAAAAATGGGATATCACGCCCGCTTCCATGTTCTCCGACGGTCTGCAAACCGGGCACTGCACGGCTTGCGGGCAGGATCTCGAAAAGGTTCTGACGTGGGAACCCGATATCACGGTCATTGATACCGATAGCGGCGGAACCTTCTACCGCGGCAAAGCGAACGTCGTGTTCGACGTTCTTGACGGCGACCACTTCTATCCGACCGACGTTGATCCCGACGGGAAAGATCTTCTGGTCGAGTACTCGATCCTGATGAACCCGTCCTACGAGAATTTCAAGGCGGGGACCAACGGCAGCGACAGCCCGTTTGCCAATACCCGTATCGCGAACGCAGACGGCGCCGGTTACGCCGACAGCGTCGTCTGGATGTCCATGCGGAGCAATATGCCCGAATCTTTCTGTCAGTACATCGGCGGCTTTGAGTCCATCGCCTACGGTCAGATCAACGCCGGCGATACGGTCACGCCTCCGGGTATGTGCGGCAGCGGTACCTACTCCGATTATCCGAACGTCCTCGGCGCAGATCAGGCTAACCCCGAATGGGGCTGGCACCGCATCGGCGTCCGCATCCACGAGGAAGTGACCAACCTCGACGCGGTCAAGACCGGAGAGGATCCGATCTACAAGATGTCTGCGTCCACCTACGTCGACGGCGTTCTCGTCTCGACACTCTACGAGATCAATCCGGCGAACCCGGAGAAACTCTACACCGTCGGGACCGACGGGGAGGGCAATCTCGTCTACACCGATATTTCCGAGGACAGATACGTCTACGCGTTCCGTATCCAGGAGACCGCGGCGAACGACACGGTCTATCTCGTTCTCTGCGACTTCTATATGACCTGCGGCACCGATTTCGTGCAGAAGATCACGAAGGTCGCCGCCCCATCTGCCGCGACGCTTGAGGTTGCGGAGGGCGTGGAGATCGCCGCACCGGTCTATTATACCATCGTATGCGACGAGCACGTTTGGGACGGTAACTTCGCAGTCAGCGAGGCTGCCACGCTGCTCTCGGACGGGACCAAGGTCGAGCACTGCTCCGTCTGCGGCTGCGAGCACGAGGTCGCGTACGCGTACGTTCCCGAAGTGATGAAGTCGGGTACGGAGATTACCGGAACTTACGACGGTCCCAAGTACAGCGTCGTTGAGGAAGTACTGAACGGCGATCACTTCTATCCGACCGCAGAGGAACCCGACGGCAAAGACCTGCTGATCGAGTTCTCGATCCTCTGGAACGGCTCGGTTCTGAACTTCAAGAAGGGCACCAACGGAACGGACAGTCCGTATGCGAACGTCCGTATCGGCAACGCCGGCGGCAGCGACTACAACAATCTGACCTGGCAGGCGCTGACCGGTGAAATGCCGGAAGCGTACGGTCAGTATTCCGGAGGGTATGAGTCGGGCGACCTCGGCACCATTCCCGCGGGCGATACCGTCACCCCTGCCGGTATGTGCGGCGGCGACGGCGCTTACTCCGCCTACCCGAATATCGGCGGCGCGGATCAGGCGAACCCCGAATACGGTTGGCACCGTATCGGCTTCCGCGTGCATCAGGAAGTGACCAACGCCGACGCCGTCAAGGGCGGCGCGGCTGCGACCTACAAAGTGACCATCACGGCTTACTTCGACGGTGTGAAGGCGTTCGCGCTTTCCGGCAGCGTCAAGGCACAGAACCTGCTCTATACGGCGACGTCCGACGGGGAAGGCGGCATCACCTACGCTGACGGCGCGAGCGACAGATACGTTTACGCGTTCCGCATCCAGGAGATCGCGGCAAACGACGACGTGTATATTCCGATCGGCGAAGTCTCGGTCACCTGCGGTACCGAGTTCGTTCAGAAGGTCGAAAAAGTCGCGTCTCCTGCGGCGAAAGACTACGAAGTAGAAACGGGCGTGATCCTTCCGGGCGCGTTCTATTACCGCCTCGCCGACTGACCGCGCGGCACGCGGCTCCGAAGGGTAACATTATGCCGCGTCAAGGGGGCAGGGGGTTCCCCGCGGCACATCATGGAGCGCAGGGCGCTCACATCATTACCCCCTTGGGGGGTACGTGATTGTTGCGCAGCAACAATCATCAAATCCCACCCGCGCCGCCATCAAAGAAACCGCTTTTGTCTACCGACAAAGCGGTTTCTTTGAATGATGTTTGCCCTTTCGGGCAAATGATGTTGCCTTCGGCAATGATGCCGCTTACGCTGATGATGTGTCCTGCGGGACATTGGGGCAAACATCTCATCATTGTGAGCGATAGCGAACAACATCATTTCTGCGTCAGCAGATACATCATCAGCCGCATAAGGCGGCGACATCATTGATTTTTGCACTCAAACATGATATAATTAAACAAAAAGGAGAACGTGAGAATGAAAGAAAACAAACTTGCCGATATCTCCATGAACTTTTCTGTTCAAATAGTAAATCTTGTCAAAGACCTGAAAGCAAAACATGAGTCAGTCATCTCAAATCAGATCGGCAGAAGCGGTACCTCGATCGGCGCAAATATTTACGAAGCAAATTACGCACAGGGCAAGAAAGATTTTGTTTCCAAGCTTGAAATTGCACTAAAAGAAGCAAGCGAGACCGGTTATTGGCTAGAACTGCTGCATCGGACAGGATATATTGAAGAAACTG
>CAMZBE010000196.1 GCA_947304475.1 uncultured Clostridia bacterium | reverse complement strand
GTTTCGTGCCCGACCGCCGAGATCACCGGGATCTTCGACGCGGCGATGGTTCTTGCAAGGGTCTCGTCGTTGAAGGCGAACAGGTCTTCAAACGATCCCCCGCCCCGCCCGATGATGATTAGGTCGACGTCGTCCCGAGCGTTGAGACGGCGGATCCCCTCGGCAAGTTCCGGGGGCGCCCCGGCGCCCTGCACGGCGGCGGGAACGATCAGGACTTCTGATGGCGGAAAACGCCGACCGAGGATGCGGAGCATATCGCGGATCGCCGCGCCCGTGGGCGAGGTGACGATCCCGATCTTTTTCGGATATTCGGGAAGCGGCTTCTTGCGTCCGGGATCGAACAGTCCTTCCCCGTCGAGTTTCGCCCGGAGCGCCTCGTACGCCAGCCACAGCGAGCCGACGCCGTCGCGCGACAGGGCGTCGACGTAGAGTTGGTATTCGCCGTTTTTCGGGTAGAGCGTCACGCTCCCGCGCGCCACGACCGAAAGACCGTCGGAGAGCGGGAATTTCACGCTCTGCGCACGCGAGCGGAACATCACGCAGCGGATCAGTCCGTCGCCGTCCTTGAGCGAAAAGTAGAGGTGCCCCGATTTCGGCTGCGAAAAGTTGGAGATCTCGCCGCGCACCGACACCGACTGCAGAACGTCGTCGCCTTCAAGCAGCGTTTTGACGTATTGGTTCAGTTGCGAGACCGAAAGCACGTCGTTTTTTTGCGTCGCGGGGGGGATATCGAAAAAGGTCTGCTGGTTCACGGCGTCTCCTTTCCCCCTTCTCCCCGCTCGCGCCGATCGGCGCGGGCGGCAAGGGCGGCGATCCCGACGGCGTTGTCGGACGAAAGCGCAGGTTCGGCAAACGAAGCGGAAAACCGCTCCGAGATCGCGCCGCGCAGAATCGTCGAACTCATCACGCCGCCGGCGCAGAGCAGATCGCGCGGACCGTACTTTTCAAAAACCTGTGCGGTCATGGTCACGATCGCCTCTGACAGATGGGCGAACACGAAGGCGGCGACCTGTCCTTTGTCGCCGGTCTTCCGATACAGGTCGGTCGCGAGGTTCTCCAGCCCCGAAAGGTTGACGAAACCGTCCCTGACGGCGGGCTTCTTACGCGGGATCTTCCCCGTATAACCGAGCGCCAGTTTTTCCAGTCCCGGTCCCGCCGGGAAAGGTACGCCGAGCGAAACGCCGATCCGGTCGATCACCTGTCCGGCGTTGAGGTCGCGCGTCCCGCCGACGATCTCGGTCGAAAAACCGTTTTCAGTCGGCTCTGCGGCAAGCAGTTCGGTCGTCCCGCCCGAGATATGATAGGCGTAGAAGGGACGGTCGTAGAGGTCGAAGCGGCGCGACGAGACCATCGCCGCCGCAAGATGCCCCGACTGGTGCGAGAAACGGTAGAGCGGCAGTCCCGAGACCGCCGCCGCGGCGTTCGCCGCCGCCAGCCCGGCAAGGAAACACGGCATATACGATCCGTCGCGATCGCGGGGGCGTTCGGAAACGCCGACGGCGAGTACCCGGCGCCCTTCCAGGTAGGGCGTCAGACGCGCGGAAAGTTCCGGCAGGTTCTTCACGTGCTGAAAAACGGCGTCGGACTGACGCAGACCGTGCTCGCCCTCCGAAACCGTAAGCGGCTGCTTCAGGTTGGCGATCACGCGGTCCTCCCCGTCGACGACGGCGGCGGACGTGGTGTAATTGCTTGTATCGAAGCCGATAAAGCAGATCTCTTTCATTTCGTCAGCCCCGCCCGACACGGGCGACCTCGTCCGACTTCATCGCGCGGTTCAGGACGCCGTTGACGAAGGAATAGGCGTTCTCGTCGTCGTAGATCTTCGAGAGTTCGACCGCCTCGTTGAGCGAGACGAGCGGCGGGATCTCGGGACGGAACAGCATCTCGAAACAGGCGAGCCGCAGGATCGCGCGCGACACGCGCGAAATGCGCCCCATCGCCCATCCGACCGCCGACCGTTCGATCAGACCGTCGATCTCCGCCAGGTTCGCAAGCACGCCCGAGACCGCCTCGGTAATATACGGATCCTCACGCCCGCCGAGATCGCGAACGCGCTCGTTTTCCAGTTCTTCCGCCGTTTTTTCGGGCGTATATTCGTACGAAAAGAGGACCGATACGATCGCCTCTCTCGCCTCTCTTCTCGTGATCGCTTTTTCCTGTGCCATACCCGCGGAGTTCCTTTCTTATCCCGTCGACCGACGCATTACGCCGATCTTATTCATTCAATACACTTTATTATACATTTTTATTCGCGGTTTGTCAATCAATTCCGAATGAATTTCGCGTGAATAAAATAAAAATAGCGCGGATTTCCGAAAGCGGCTTGCAATCCCGTCCGCGATATGGTATCATAGTAGCGATAAAAACCAACGAGAGGACGCCCTATGACCGTAAAAGAATTCGTCAGGAAGATCCTGGTCTCGTCCTGCGTGATCTGCACCCTGATCTCGGTCTTCTTCTACTTCGTCGCCGCGATCGTCAACGGGGACGAAACCCTGATCGATCCGGCGATCAATCTTCGCCAGTTTCTTCTGATCCTTCTTTTCTCGCTGCTCGTCGCTCTGGCGAACCGCCTGCTCTCCTTCCGGAAACTGCATATCGTTCTCCGGATCCTGATCCATTACGTTACCCTGCTCGCCGCGTTTCTCGTCGTGTTCGTCGCGGCGGGAAAACTGAAGATCTCGGGCGCGGCGTCGCTCTTCCTTGCGATCATGATCTTCACGGTGCTCTACGCCCTGTTCTTCGTCGCGGGATATTTCCTGCTCCGCCTGTTCGGCGCGCTGCCGGGCAAGCAGAAAGAAGAAGAAACGCCGACGTACCGTTCTCGTTTCCACTGACGAAAAGCAAAAAAAGCCGGACGGCGTTCGCCGTCCGGTGTTTTTTCTTTTTCAGGATCTCAACCGCAGGAACTTGCGGAAGGACATCTCGTTGTTGTCGTTTGCCGTGAAGGCGAGCATCAGCCAGAAAACCGAGATATCGAGGAACACGACGTTCCCGAATATCGCGACGTAGAGCGACAGCGCCGCCATGGCGAACCCGAACTTCCCTTTCCGCGTCGAAAGGATCGAGACCAGCGAACCGAGGAAGAGGATCAGCCCGAGAAGACCGCCCGCCAGGTAGACGTAACCGATCGCGCCCATCTTGTCGGGGATCGCGACGCCACACGCCTCAAGGAACTTCCGTACGTTCCCGGCGCCGACGCCGAAGAGCCGGACGAAGCCGCCGCGGTTCCCCGCCTGTCCCGACGCCTCAAATCCGGACGTTAGGGCGGGATCGCGGATCATTCCCTTAATCCCGGCGATCAGTTTGGCAAAGCGCCCGCCGGTCAGAAGGACCGCGGCGCCGCCGCCGAGCGCAAGGAACGGAAAGACGAACTGCAAAACGATCCGGGAAGGTCTCTGATGCGTGAAGCGGTACATTCCGTCGTAGGGGTGGACGATGAAGTAGATCAGTATG
>CAMZBE010000195.1 GCA_947304475.1 uncultured Clostridia bacterium | reverse complement strand
CCCGTTTGCGTGTCGCTCGCAGGTTCGCTCCTTCAAACGGGTTCTTGGGGCGACACCGCTTCAAGGAAACGCCCCACCGGGGCGTTTCCTTTTGCTAACCTCTCGGAGTATGCAAGCGTGCGGAGCCGAAGGCGAAGAACGGTTGGTATACAACCTTCAGGGCGCAAGCGCGAATTCTGCATCTGCCTGTCCCCGCCTGATAACAGGGCTGGCGCAAATAGGTTTTTAAATGTTACCAAATGCAGCGCAGGCGCGGGTAGGTTTTTAAAGTTACCGACCGCGCCAGCGTGCCGAACGCGGCAGACGCAGGCGAGCGCAGAATGCCCGTTCTCGATCCGAAGGCTGTATCCCGACCGTTCTTCGCCTTCGGCTTCGCACGCTCCATACGCCGAGAGTGAGAGAACGGGGAGAGGAAAACAAAAAAAAACAATAAAAAGGAGAAACCCGCTCGCAGCAAGGGGTTCCCCGACGTGAGTTTACGAGCGTTGGGGGTTCCTGCAAACGCGAGCGGGTTTCCACCTTAAAAATGCAATTTGCTATGCAGGGATCTTGCGCAGAGCAGAAAGCACCAACGGCTTTTATATTTCCCATTTTTGTTTTCCGGTCTGTGCCGCATCCGTCTGCCGCTTATATTTCAATTTGATATAACAATCCGTACAGGGAGTTCGGATCTTTTGTAACGAACGCCACGACAATCAATATCACCGCCAAAACCGAGAACAGAATCCCCAGTCCGGCGAGCAGCGCCGCCGCCACCGCCGTCCCTCTCCATTCGCCGCCCTGCGCGCGGTACCGCCGCAGAAAGACGAACGCCACGATCGAAAGCGCGATCGAAACCGGCGGAAGGCAGGACACGAAAACGACCGACAGGATCGCCATAATCAACGCCGTCGTGTCAAAACCCCCGCCTTTGCGCGGTTCCGGGCGGGGAGGGGGAGCGTAGGGGATATACACCCGCTCGGGTTCTTCCCGCTGTTCGCGGTTGTCGCCGTTCCACTGGTCGTTCATCTGTTCGTCCCCCCGTCGACCTGCTGCAGGATCGCGACCGAGTCTTCCCCGTCGAACTCTTTGACGCGGACGCGGATCATCTCGGCGTGCGAAGTCGGAATGTTCTTGCCGACGAAATCGGGGCGGAAGGGCAGTTCCCTGAGCCCCCGGTCGATCATGACCGCGAGCCGCACCGCGCCCGGGCGTCCCAGGTCGAACAGACCGTCGATCGCCGCGCGTACTGTCCGCCCGGTAAAGATCACGTCGTCCACCAGAACCACGGTCTTGCCGTTCACGTCAAACGGAATGTCGGTGTCGGAAACGACCGGCTGATCGTTCTTTTTGGACAGATCGTCGCGGTAAAACGTGATGTCCATCGCCCCGACCGGGACGGTCACGCCCTCGATCGTTTTGATCTTCCCTGCGATCCGCAGCGCAAGCGGATACCCGCGGCGGCGGATACCGATCAGCACGACGTTTTCGGCGCCGTTGTTCCTTTCAAGGATCTCGTGGCTCAGCCGCGTGATCGCGCGATCCATCGCCGCCTCGTCCATCAGATTTGCTTTCTCCCGGAATTCTCCCGTCATACCGCACCACCCCTTGCGTCGTTTCTACCCTCTATTATACCCGGAACGAAAGCAACTGTCAACCGAGAAAGCAAGTGTTTTTGTGACGCTTTGCGCCCTTTGGAACCGGAATGCGCCGAAGCAGAATCTCAATTATATAAAGTGTGCCGAAAGAAGTTCTTTCGGCACACTTTTATCACGAACGGTTTTCCGCTTGATTACTCGGCAAACAGTTTCGCTTTCAGAGCGGCAAACTCCTCTTCGGTGATCACGTTCTGGTCAAGGAGTTTTTTCCACTTTTTCAGATCGTCAAAAGAAGTGATCTTCTGATCGTCCGCGGCAAAGGTCTTTCCTTTCAGGTTGGCAAACTCTTCTTCGGAAAGGACGCCGTCCTTTTCAAGTTCTTTGTATCGGATCAGCGCAGTGGAGATCGAGTCGGACGTCTGCGCGCCGGTTCCGCCCTTGACGAAACCGAAGAATCCGATGATCGTCACGATACAACGAAGCGTGGCACCGACGAACATAACGATCAGTCCGATGGGGATAATGATCAGGTTGAAGGCGTCGATCAGCGCCAGCAGCATGATGCCGATCGCGCCGTCGAACGCCAGAAGGCCGTAGCCCGCATTGGCGAGGGTTTCGTTTTTAGAAAACACAAACGCGGTCCCGAGAACCGAGGCAAGAATAATGAAGAGCGGAAGAAAAGGAATAAGGACAAACGTGGCGCCCGTTGCGTTCGCAGCAGCGGTCGTCATAATCAGCGGATCAATGATCGTACCGAGGACAGTGACAAGGAAACCGATAAAAACGAGAATGTTGACAACTGTGGTTTTGACGATTTTCATTTTTGTTTCTCCTGTGTTTTTTATGAATCGGGGCCGGATTGTCAGAATCGTGCCTTTTTCTTGCTTTTCTTCTCCTTCCTCTCATTATTTGACAGCCCTTGTTTATTATAGCCCGATTACGGGCAATTGTCAAGAGAAAAGCATGAATTATAATAAAAGGGGAGAAGATAAGCAAACCGGAACGTTGCAAAGGAGTGCCATGATCGTCTACACGAAACTGTGGAAAACGCTGAAAGAACGCGGGATTTCACAATACAAACTGATCCGGCAATACGGGATCAGCACGGGGCAACTCGACCGACTGCGCAAGAACGAGAACGTCAGCACCTACACGCTGAACGCCCTGTGCGAGATCCTCTGTTGCGATCTCTCTGACGTTGCGACGTATATACCCGACAAGCCCCAGACGAAAGACGAACAATAAAGCGCCCGTGCCCGGTCGCCCGGAAACGGCGCTTTTTTATTTAAGCCCGCCAAACGGACGCGAAGAAGAACGCGAAAAGCCGTTGCGACGGATCGCAACGGCATGAATTGCGATCTCCGATCGCGTGAATTGACGGCGACGCCGTCATGAATTGCAAACTGCGTTTGCATGAATTGCCGCGCAAGCGCGGCATGATTGATTGCCAAAGGCAAAAACGACCTTTGCGCTCCGGACTATAGAACCGCAAAACGGCGTCGCGACGCCGTTTTGCTTATATTATTCCCCTAATGAAGTTCTTTGCCCCGCTTTCTTACGGGCGCGCCCGTATCAGGGGCGGGCGCGGTAAGGAAAGCGGGCGTACTCCTCGCCCCCGGTCACTTCGCCTCGGGGTGCTTTTTGTAATAATCCTCGAGCGCGTTCTTGATCGCTTCCTCGGCGAGAACCGAGCAGTGCATCTTATAGGCGGGGAGCCCGTCGAGCGCCTCGGCGACCGCCTTATTCGTCAACTCAAGCGCTTCCGAGACAGGCTTCCCTTTGATCAACTCGGTCGCCATTGAACTGGACGCGACGGCGCTGGCGCAGCCGAAGGTCTCGAACTTCACGTCCCCGATGATCCCGGTCTCGATCTTCAGAT
>CAMZBE010000194.1 GCA_947304475.1 uncultured Clostridia bacterium | reverse complement strand
CCACCATCATGAGCACGAGCATCACCATGATGACGACGACGATGACGACGAGCACGAGCACCACCATCATCACTACGACGAGAACGGGGAATGTGCCTGCGGACATCATCACGGCGACGATGACGATGACGACGAGGACGAGCACGAGCATCACCACCACGACGGCGAGGAATGCTCCTGCGGACATCATCACCATCACGGGCACGACGCCGACGAGGTATTTACCAGTTGGGGCGTCGAGACCACCAAGAAATTCACTCGCGAGGAACTCGAGACGGTTCTGACCGCGTTCGACGAGGACTCGGTGAAATACGGACTGATCCTGCGCGCGAAGGGGATCGTGCCCGGAGAGGGCGGCGTCTGGTACCACTTTGACTTCGTGCCCGACGGGATCGACGTCCGGATCGGTACCGCCGACGTGACCGGGCGGCTCTGCGTGATCGGCTCGAACCTGAACGAAACCGAGATCGCCGCGCTCTTTGGCGTCTGACGGGGGGCGCGACCGTGCAGCAGATACCCGTTTATCTCTTCACCGGGTTCCTCGAAGCCGGGAAGACGAAGTTCATTCAGGAAACGCTCTGCGATAAGCGTTTCAACGACGGCGGCAAAATCCTGCTCGTCGTCTGCGAGGAAGGGGAAGAGGAGTACGACCTTTCCCCCAATCCGAACAAGAAAAAGGGAGAGACCGACCTGACCAACGTTACGGTACAGACGGTCGAGGATCCCTCGTGGCTGACGCCCGACCGCCTCTCGGCTCTGCAGAAGAGGACGGGAGCCGGACGCGTGATGGTCGAATACAACGGAATGTGGCAGATCGATATCCTCTATAACGCGCTGCCCGAAGGGTGGTTCGTCTGTCAGGAAGTCATGATCGCCGACGCGACCACCTTCCTCACCTTCAACGCGAATATGCGGCAGCAGACGGTCGACAAACTGACCAGCGCCGAGGTCGTTCTTTTCAACCGCGTGTCTCCCGTTCGGGACGTGATGGAACTGCACAAGATCGTCCGGGGCATCAGCCGCGGCGCGCGGATCCTCTACGAGTACACCGACGGGCGGCTCGAAAGCGACCAGATCGAGGATCCGCTTCCCTTTGACCTGAACGCCCCGGTGGTCGAGATTAAGGACGAGGATTACGCGATCTGGTATCGCGATCTGACCGAGGACGTCAAAAAGTATATCGGCAAAACCGTACGCTTCAAGGGGATCATCGCCCGTGACGAGCAAATACCCCGTGGATTTTACGCCATCGGACGACACGTTATGACCTGCTGCGTCAACGATATCACTTATCGCGCGCTCGCCGTGAAGGCGGACGACGCCGAAAAGTACGAAACCCGCGACTGGCAGATCATCACGGCAAAGATCACCTTTGAGAGTTGCAAACTCTACGGCGGGAAGGGACCGGTTCTGGTCCCGGTTTCCCGCGAACCGTCGACCGCGCCCGAGCGCGAGGTCGCCACGTTTTACTGATCGGAGAAAAATATGACTTTCGATAATGAAACCGCCCGCCGCGTGCGCGCTTATATGGAAGAACACCGGACCGAGATGGTTCGTGACCTGATGCGCCTGATCCGCGTTCCCTCGATCCGCTCCGACGCCGAGCCCTGCGCCCCCTTCGGGGCGGCGTGCCTGCGGGGGCTGAACGAGGCGGTCGCCCTGTTCCGCGAGAACGGATTTGAAGCCCGCGCAAGCGAGGGGAACCTGTACGGGATCGCGACCTGCGGAGAGGGAAAGCGCACGGTCGGACTGTTCGGACATACCGACGTTGTGCCGGTCGGCGACGGCTGGGATTACTGTCCGCCCTTCGAGCCCGCCGAGATCGAGGGCTGCGTGATCGGACGGGGAAGCGTCGACAACAAGGCGGCGATCGTGATCTCGCTCTATACGATGCGCGCGGTGCGCGACCTCTCGCTCCCGATCGGAGGCAAACTCGTCGCGTTTATCGGCGCCGCCGAGGAAACCGGTATGGAAGATATCGTCGCTTTCGTCAAAGAAAACCCGATGCCCGATTTCTCGATCGTCCCGGACAACGATTATCCCGTCTCGCTCGGCGAGAAGGGGATCTGCCGTTTCTTTGCGCGCTCGCGCGAGCGGTTCTCGGATATTTTGTCCTTTGAGGGCGGTCTTGCCTTCAACGTCGTGCTCGACCGCGTCGACGTCGGGATCAAATCCGACACCCCCCTTGCCAAAGCCCTTCCCGGCGCGATCGCGGGGGATCCCGCCTTCTCGCTCTCAAAAAAGGACAGCGCCACGGTTCTGACGGCGACCGGCGTTACCGCGCACGCCAGTGCGCCGCGCAACTCGATCAACGCGGCGGATCGCGCCTGTCGCCTGCTTCTCTCGCTCTCCGCCCTCGGAGACCGGGATCGCAAGGTCCTTGCAAGCGTCGCCGAACTCCTTTCGGGCGTCTGGGGCGAACCTTTCGGGCTGACTTGCGACGATCCCTATTTCGGACCGGTCACTACGGTCAACGGGATCGTTCACGTTTTTGACGGTCAGTGCGAACTCTCCTTTGATTTCCGCTACGGAACGTCGGTTCCCGCCGCCCTGATCGAGAGGAAGATCGACGAGACGCTCGCCCGCGTCGGCTTCGACCTGACCTCGCTTGACAACGACGAGGGATTCCGGCTCCCCGAGAATCAGCCGCAGGCGAAAACCGTCATCGACGTCTACCGCAAACTGACCGGAGAAGCCGACGCAAAACCCTATTACAGCGCGGGCGGAACCTACGCCCGTCACCTGAAAAACGCCTTCAGCGTCGGGACGTCGCTCCCCGGTTACAAAACGCCGGCGCTGCGCGTCGGACACGGCGGGGAACACCAGCCCGACGAGTGCATCAGCATTGACGGCTTGCTCGGCGCGACGGTGATGACGCTCGCGATGGCGACTGCATTACTCGATACTCTTTGATCCGTTTTTCCGGACTTTCTGACGACCGCCCCCACCTATGACCGCTTGGAGGGAACGAACGTATGAACGACCAAAACGCAACCGAGAGAAAACGCTGTCTGATCGTCGTCAATCCCTGCGCCGGAAGGCGCAAGGGACTGCGCGTGCTGCCGAAACTGCACCGCTTCTTTGACGAGAACGGGTATTCGGTCACCGACCACGTCACCGCGTCGCGCGGAGACGGGCAAACCTTCGTCGAAGCGGCGACCGACTTCGACGTGATCCTCTGCGTCGGCGGCGACGGCACTCTGAACGAGGTCATCACCGGCGTCCTCCGCTCCGGGAAAAATATCCCGGTCGGTTATATCCCCGCGGGCAGTACCAATGATTTCGCCCGCAGCCTCGGGATACCCTACAAGCCCATGAAGGCGGCGAAACAGATCCTCTCCGAACAGCCTTTGAAACTTGATATCGGCTACTACGGCGACCGCTACTTTACCTACGTCGCGTCCTTCGGCATCTTCACCCGCACGTCCTACTCCGCGCCGCAGAAGCTGAAAAACGCG
>CAMZBE010000193.1 GCA_947304475.1 uncultured Clostridia bacterium | reverse complement strand
AGGAAGGTGTCGACGTCGCGGAACTCGCGGTAGACCGATGCGAACCGGACGTAGGCGACCTCGTCGACGTCGCGCAGACGCGTCAAAACAAGATCCCCGATCTTCCGGCTCTCGATCTCGGTCGCCATCGAGTTGGCGAGTTCGACTTCGATATCCGAAACGATCTTCTCGACGTCCACGTTCCGCTTCATGCAGGCGTTCTGCAGTCCGAGTTTCAGTTTGTGGCGGTCGAAGGGTTCGCGACGCCCGTCCTTTTTGATGACGGTGATGGGCACGGTCTCGACCATCTCGTAGGTGGTGAAACGCTTGCCGCAGGAAACGCACTCACGACGCCGGCGAATGCTCGCTCCGTCCTCAACGGGACGGCTGTCGAGAACCCGGCTGTCGGGAGCGCCGCAGACAGGACACTTCATTCGGTGAACCTCTCTTATCGGGATTTGGGACCGAAAGCCGCCCGGGAAAGCCCGAACGGGCATACTCCGCTAAATGCCATTATAGCATACTTTTTTATTTTTGTAAAGAGTTTCGCCCGAATTATTGCAGAAAAATGAGACGCGGCGGGCGTTTTTCCGTCAAGAGGCAAAAAGCGGCGCCGGGGCGTTCCCCCGCCCCGGCGTTCGTTCACCCGGTATCGTTTCTTCCGGTCTCTTATTCGTTCCGGTCTCCCGCGTCGGCGTCGATCGCGGCGACCGCCTCGCGCAATCCGGTGCGCGTTCTTCTTCTGCGGCGGCGCGGTCTTGCGCTTCCCGCTTCTTCGGTCAGACGGGCGCGAATCTTCTGTTCGGTCGCCTCGTCGAGGATGCGGAGCGTTCGACGGACGCGGAAGGTGTCGTTTAGGTTGCGGGCGATACGGAGATCGAGCAGGAGTTTCCCGTGCTCCGGGCAGGTCAGCATACGAAGGTACTTCTGCCCTTTCATGTGCACCATGCGCTCACTGAACTCGAGCACCGCCCCGCAAAGGGGACAGACCGGTTCCGCGACGGCGGGATCGTGGACCGCCTCGTACGCCGTGCGATATCCCGTCTCCCCGACGTCGGCGTCGCCCGAAACGTCGGAAATCAGTACCCCGTCGGAGAGGTCGTTCGTCCGATCGTATTCCGCAACCCCCTTCGGGACGTTGAGTTTCTGCGCCACGAGGGCGGTGAAATAGGCGTCGTTCAGGGCGTCGTGCGCCGGAAGGTTCTGCGGCAGACCGAACTGTTCCATCACGAACTCAAGCGAACGCTGTTTGTTCGAGCCGTCGGTCTGGCGGTTATAGATCTTCTGCAGGTCGTACACCCGGTGCAGCCAGCCGCCGTCCACGCCCTGCGCGCGAAAGTTGTCCTCCAGCATCGGGATATCGTCGGGCCCCCACGTAAGGAAGGCGTACTCTTCCCCGCACCAACGGCGAAAACTCTCCGACGCCTCCGGCAGCGGAAGTCCGAGATCAATCATTTCCTGCGTGATCCCGGTCAATTTCTCGACGTGACGATTGATCCGCCGGAAAAAGCGGGGACGGACGATCACACTGTAACTCCCGACGATCTTCATACTCTCGTCGAGTTTCACCGCGCCGATCTGAATGACCTCCCCGCGCAAACGCGTCCCGAGACGCTTCTGCACCGCCTCGAGTTGCTCGGGATACGCCTGGTTCCACTCCAGGTCAAGCGATATGTAGTCCATAGTTCGTTCCTTTACTCGGTGTTCGTTCGCCGTCGATAAAAAGCGAAAAACGGCGCTCACACGATTAGGTATTATAGCACAGGGGGCGACGGAATGCAAGTCTTGATCCGAAAAACGGTCAGCCGTCGTTTTCCTCGTCGTCGTCTTTCCCGTCGTATCTGCGGCATACCGACGCCATCTTGCAGAATTTGCATTGGTCGCTGCCCGGTACGGCGCGGAAGCGTCCGCTCTTGATCGCTTTCACGTCGGTACGAAGGTTCTCTTCGATCTTTTCGAGCGTCCGGTGGAAATCGTCTTCGGTCAAAAAGACCTTCGGCTTCTCTTTCCCGGGCTTCGCCCCGTCGCTCGCGGCGGCGTCCCCGGTTTCTTCCGGACCTTCTTTCGACTTCACTTTTTCCCGTTTCTCCAGTTCGGTTAAAAACCGATGATCCGGGGTGTCGTCAAGCGCCGAGAGCACTCTGTCGTCGTCCAGGTAACACCCGCTGTGCCACATGGATTGATCCGACTTCTTTTCCGCCTCTCCGCTCCCGGGGAAATGATCGAGCCGCGGCTTTTCGGTTTCCACGTGGAGATAGCGGACGGCGGCGGGACGTATCTTGTCCTCGGGGATTCCCAGGCGCTTGAAGAAATCGGGGTTCCGGTTTTTCAGAAGAGCGAACAGGTAGAGCAGCAGTTGTGGGCTTTCCCCGTCGTCGATCTCTCTGAGATCCAGTTTGTCTTTCCCGGTCTTGTAATCCACGATACTGACGTACCAGTCGTCGTCGATTTTCGCCAGATCGATCCGGTCGATTATGCCGTCGACGTAGAGTTCCCCGCCGCCGTCCCCGTTTTCCTGCGGGAACCCGACGAGCAGAGCCGTCGGCGCGTCGCCGATCGGTTGCCCGTTTGCGTCGAAGGTCAGTTTGAGTTCGGTGGCGACGGGTTTGAACGCGCTGTGTTCGATTTCGTCCTGAAAACGGATGAGCAGACGGTTTGCCGTCCCTTTCAGTTCGTTGAACATATAGTCGATCTGAGACGTGCGTTCCACGCCGATCCCGGAAAGATACCGGTCGGTGAACGACGCGGTGTAGCCGGCGATCTCCTCTTCGGTCTTCCGTGCTCTCTTCCCGGAAGCGGGCGGCTTAAAGAATTCCTCGAACAAGGCGTGGAAATAGGTGCCGACGTCGTTTGCGCGGATCTTCGCCGTCTGATTGACTTTCAGGCACAGCACCTTGTCGAGAAAGAAGGAGAACGGACAACCGCGGAATTTGTCGAGGCTGCTGTGCGAAAGTTTCATCTTCTCGGGGAAGAGCACGGCGGCGAGTTCGGGCGAAACGTCACAATTGAGGTTCGAGATCGGCGCCTTTGCCGCTCGGACAAGCGACTTCCCTTCTTCGGTTGCGGAAAGGATCTTCTCGAGCGCGGGAAACAGCGGATGGTTGACCAGCGCACCGACGTCGGCAAGCGCCTCTCCCCGCGTCCGGATCAGTTCGGTCGGCTTCACGTCCGAGACCTTGATCGTCCGGATCCCCGCGGGAAGCAGTTGTTTCATCCGGTTGACGGCGTGCGAAGGCGTGCATTCGCCCGTCAGATCGGTGGCAAGCGTGTTGGTCAGGACCGTGACCGAAACGGTCGGCGCCGTCAACGCGCGCAGAAAGCCGAAGAGTCGGCGGGAAGCGCGAAGTTTCTTCGTACCGCCGAGTTCCAGATCGCATTTCTGCAGTCGCTCGCGGTCGTTTTCCGAGAAATAGCCGCTCCCCTGTACCGTCCCCGGAAACTCGCCTTCGTTCGCGCCGAACAGATAGGCGTGTTTGACGCCCTCGGCACGGAGCAGATCCGCCGGGCCGACCACCACTTCGTCAATCGAAGACGGAATCCTCCCGACGTCGGAA
>CAMZBE010000192.1 GCA_947304475.1 uncultured Clostridia bacterium | reverse complement strand
GGTTGGAACCGGTCAACTGATTGAACAGAGTGGTTTTTCCGCAGTTCTGGTTGCCCGCGAGCGCGAAGGTCAGGGTGGTTCCGGCGGGCAGCGGGTTCTCGTCTGCCTTGACGTGATAGTTCTTCCCGCCCTCGCCGAGCCCGGGGTGCGCGGCGCTCTTCCGGGGGGGTTCTTCCTCTTCCGGGGCGGGAACGTCGGCTTGTTCTGCAATTTTGATCTTCGCCGCGTCGTCCAGGCGCAGCGTCAGTTCGTAACTGTGGATCCGGATCTCGACGGGATCCCCGAGCGGCGCGTGCTTGACCATGGTCACGGCGATTCCCGGGACGATACCCATGTCCAGGAGGTGCTGGCGAAGCGCGCCCGTTCCGCCCACCTCGAGAACCGACGCGCTCCGTCCGATCGGCAATTCTTTTAACGTCATCTTTTCGTGTGCCGCCCGACCGGAAGCCCGGCGGGGCGGCGTCCCCCTCTGTGCTACGTCTATTATACTTTCCCCGCCGCGTTTTGTCAATCGGCGGCGGCGAATTTCAAGGCGCCGTCCGGGCGTCCGCAAAAACCGCGCGCGGTTTTGAAAAACTGCGAAAAAGGTTTGACAATCTTCCGTATCCGTTGTATAATGTAAAGTAAGATAGTGTATCTATATGCGGAGCGGACCATTTGAAGATCTTTTCGATTTCTGAAAAGGAGAGCAAGCCATGTTCAGAAGCAACGAAGCCCTGCAAGCCAAAACCGGACTCGGATTCCGGGCGGCGGAAGAGCGCGCCCACGTCCATTTTCTCGGCGGGCGGCGCGACGCCGAACTGACCGCCGCGCTTTCCCCGAGGGAACTTGACGCCCTGCTTGACGAGATCCTTGCCATCAAGGGCGACGATCGGGAAACCTGGCGCGCCGGGATCGAGTACGCAGACGCCTGCATCAAGCGGAAGATCCGCGTGATCGACCGGAACCTCGACGCGCTTGCCGAGACCGGCTCCGCCGACAGTCCCGCGCTTCGCGAGGCGCTCGCGCTCCTGCGCGCGCAGGAAGGGCGTTTCACCGACCGGCTGACCGCCGCGTCCGGCGCCGGCGTTCCGACCGAGGAACTCCGCCGTCTTTCGGGCACGCTCTCCAAATACGTCGACACCCTGCTTTCCCTGATGGCGGAGGCGGGCGAGGGCGACCGCGAGACCGAGAGAAAGAACCGTGAAAAGAAGACGCGCGAACTCGACGCGACCTACGCGCTTGCCGGCATCGACGCCCCCGGCGTGTATCGGGAGGCGATCGAGGCGTACGAAAAGAACGACGAGGACGAGGCGCTCCGGCTCTTCCGGATGATCCCCGACTACCGCCGCGCCGGACTTTATATCGCAGAACTCTGCCGGTTCCACGTGGTGGCGACCGACGATCCCAAGATCGACGTCCTCTGGTTCCGCTGCCGCCCGTATCTGGTCCGGAACGGGATCGTGTACCCCGAGCGCGCGAAACTGTTCGATACCGGCGCCCCCCTGTCGTTCGACACCCGCGGCGCTCACGTGATCGGTGCCTACGGCGATCGGCTCTACTATATTCCGGGCGGGAGCGGCCGCGGGATCGCCTTCTTCTCGACCGACAAAGAGGGGCGGCGCGACATGGGCGCGTACTCGGTGTACGGCGATATTTCCGCGAAGGGGATCCGCTTCCTCTCCGACGACCGCCGCTCGATCCTGTTCACCGCCGACTACGATCCCAAGAAGGACAAACGCAGAAAGAAGAGTTTTTGTCGCGCGCACGGCGTTACCTACCGGAAGTTCCGCGCCAAAAAGCACGTCGACTTTACCGAGTGGCGCGACCTGTTCCGCTTTGATCTCGACACCGGAAAACTCACGCTGCTCGCCGAGGGCGTGACCGACGTGGCGGAGGTCGCGGACGGCGTCGTTTACTACTACGCGCTGAAACAGGTCCTGAACAAAAAGAGAAAGAAGATCGTCGAACTCTGCGAAGAGAAGGCGCTCTGTTCGCTCGACCTTACGAGCGGCAAGGTCCGCGAGGAACTGTCGGGCAACGGCAGGATCGTGGCGATCACCCCCGACAGGAAGATCGTTTACACCCGGATCGACCACCACAGCATTCGCAACAAGACGGTTTACGTCAAGGACGGGCTCGGCGGCGGAGAGAAGGTGCTTGTCCGCAACGTCTACGACGTGTTCGATCTGGTCAACGGACGGCTCTTCTATCTCGTCGGTAACGACGGGCTGCGTTCGCTCTGCTCGGTGCGGCTCGACGGATCGTCGCTCCGCGAGGAGATCAAATACACCCGCGACGTCGTGGCGCGCGACAACGACTGGATCTACCTCACCGCCGGCAAGGACCAGGTCTCGCTCTTCCGTCTCTCGGTCTCCGACGGCGGCGACGGCGCGAGCCGGGTGGCGCTCGGGATCAACCCCGAATTCACGCGCGAAGAGAAACTGACCGTTTCGGGCGACTACGTTTTCTTCAAGAACAGCGCGGACGTTCTCTGCCGCGTCAGAACCGACGGTTCCGATTACGAGGAACTGGTCGTCGGCATCGCGAAACTCGTCACCGTCACCCCCGAAAAAATCCTTTACCTCGCGGTGGACGGCAAGGACGCGGACGGCGATCCGGTCTACTCGCTCTACGGCATGGAGCCCGACGGATCCAAGCGCGAGAAACTGATTTTCTGCCTGAGCGATATCGTGAAAGTGAACGACTGGCAATGCCTGTACGTCCGGGACGAGAAACTCGCGTCCAAGAAGGACGTCTACGCCGGCGTCACCGATCCCAAACTGCGGAAGCGGATCGACAAGAACTATAAGAAGTTCGCAAAGAAGAAGAAACTGCCCTCGTCGGTCATCGACACGGTACGGCTCTTCGATCTGCGCACCAAGACCGCGTCGACCGTCGCGTTCCTCGAGCCCTATCCCACCAAATACTCGCTCAAACGCGAGCGGAAAAACCTGCTCAAAAAGAACTGAGCGAAACAAACCCGCCGCCTGCCGGAATTCCGGCGGGCGGCGCGGTTAAAAAAAAGAGCGGCGGGCGATTTGCCCGCCGCTCTTCGGTTTTTTACGCGCCCGTCGCGTCAAGCACGGCTTTTACCGCGATCGCGGCGGCGTCTTCCGCCGTGTCGGTCGAAAGGGAACATCCGGCTGCGCGGACGTGACCGCCCCCGCCGAGCGTCGCGGCGACCTTCGCGACGTCGAGCCCCGTGCTGCGGAGCGAGACCTTGAACTTCCCGTCCGGGCTCTCCTTGACCGTCATGGCAATCTCTACGCCTTCGAGCGAGCGCACCACGTCGATCGCGGTTTCAAAATGCTCGTCCAGAAGTCCGAGTTGATCGCGGATCGCGTCGGTTACGAGCACCCAGGCGATCTTTCCGTCCGGGGTGGACAGAACGTGCGAGGCGACGTACCCTTCCGCGCGGAGGCATTCCGCCGATTTCACGTCGAAGAGCAGGCGGTTGATCTCGGGGGCGTCGGCGCCGAGTTCGATCAGCGCCGCGGCGATCCTGTGGGTGCGCGGGGTGACGTTCGAGTACTTGAAGCACCCCGAGTCCGAGGAG
>CAMZBE010000191.1 GCA_947304475.1 uncultured Clostridia bacterium | reverse complement strand
TCTCGGAAATCTTGAAGAAGAACGGGATCAAACACGTCGTTCTGAACGCGCGCCATCACGCCCGTGAAGCCGAGATCATCGCACAGGCGGGCAAAGAGGGCGCCGTCACCATCTCGACCAACATGGCGGGGCGCGGTACCGATATCCAACTCGGGGGCAACGCCGAATTCATGGCGAAGAGCGAGATGCGCCGTCTCGGCTACACCGACGAGGCGATCGCCGACGCCGTCAGTTACAGCGTGACCGACGATCCCGAACGCCTTGAAGGTCGGCGCGTCTTCCGCGAACTCGAAAGCAAGTACAAGGAACAGATCCGTCCCGAAGCCGAGCGCGTCAAGGCGGTCGGCGGGCTCTTCGTCCTCGGCACCGAGCGGCACGAGAGCCGCCGGATCGACAACCAGTTGCGCGGACGGAGCGGACGTCAGGGGGATCCCGGCGAGTCGCGCTTCTTCCTCTCGCTTGAGGACGACCTGATGCGCCTGTTCGGCAGCGACCGCGTCGCTGGACTGGTCGCGCGGCTCGGACTGGACGAGAACACCCCCATCAACTCGGGAATCCTCTCGGGCTCGATCGAGAACGCGCAGAAACGTATCGAAGCGCAGAACTTTGCCCGCCGGAAGAGCGTCCTCGAATACGATGACGTGATGAACCAGCAGCGTAAACTGATCTACGATCAGCGGCGCGAAGTGCTGGACGGCAAGGACCTGCACGAGACCATGGAAGGAATGATCCGCGAGTCGATCGCGTCGAACGTGGCGAAATACACGCCGGGCGACGACACAGCCGCGTGGGATCTTGCCGGTCTGAACTCCGAATACTACGGTTTCCTGCTCCCGCCCGACGCGCTGCGATTTGCGGACGGCGCGATTCCGTCGCGGGACGAGTTGACCGAAAATCTTACCGAACGCGCCCTCAAAATCTACGCGTCGAAGGAAACGCTCTTCGGCACCGAGATGCTGCGTGAAGTCGAGCGCGTGATCCTGCTCCGCAACGTCGATACCCGATGGATGGAGCACATCGACGCGATGGACGACCTGAAAGACACGGTCGGGCTGAACGGATACGCGCAGAGAAGCCCGATCAGCGAATATCGGATCGCGGGCGCCGAACTCTTCGACGATATGATCGAGGATATCCGCACGGGCACCGTCCGGATGCTGCTTGCCGCGGTACCGACCGAAGCGGCGACCAAGCGCGTGCAGGTCGCCAATCCCCTTGTCGCCGGGTTCGCCGGACAGAACGGGAAACCGACCGTCCGGAAGGCGGGCGAAACGGTTCGCCGCACCGACAAGAAGGTCGGCCCCAACGACAAATGCCCCTGCGGAAGCGGGCTGAAATACAAGAACTGCTGCGGACTGCGCGGCGGCTCGGACGGAAACGGCTGACGCCATGGGCTTCGGACTTCTTCTGATCGGGTACGTTTTCTACCTGAACACGGTCATTCCGGTCTATACCATTCCGGTCTCCGCCCTCGTGACGGCGTTCGGGCTCCGGAAACTGAAGGTCTGGAACAGCGGGTTTCTCGGCGCGTTCCGGGCGGATCTTGCCGTACTGGTCTACGGTCTTGCCGCCGCGGGGCTTGCCGGCGCGCTTGCCGCGGGCGCAAATATCTCCGATACGCTCTCCTCGATCGTATCGGCGGGACTGTACCTGCTCGTCCTGCTCTTCCATTTCTATCTCGGTTCCGGTTTGATCCAACTGACGCAGGAAGTGGGGCTTTTCCGCCTTCGCGGGCGCGCCCTCTTCTTCCGGACGTCGGCGTGCATCTACTGGCTGCTGTACGCCTTTCTCAATCTCGATCTCGGGGAGAAACTTGATCCCGTCGTCGCACGGCTCTTTATCCCGATGGTGATCGTCGGGCTGGTCGTGGCGGTCATCGGAATTTCCGTATTCTTCTCCTGCTATACCGATATCGGAATGCCGGACGAGCAGGACGCCCCCGAAAAGCCCGGCTTTTTTGCAAGATGGAAACGAAAGAACGAAAAGGTGGATCGCAAGGATGACTGATGTTTCGGCCCGGCCCTTCTACCGCAGGCAGAACAAACTGCCCGTCAAGCGAATGCTGATCGGGCTTTTTCTCCTGTTCACTCCGTCGATCAACCTGTTCGACCTGCTCCCCGATTTCATCGGCTGTACCCTTGTCCTCTCGGCGCTCTTCGACGCGGCGGAGGTCCTTCCCTATTTCGGAGAACTGCGGGAGAAACTGAAGACCTATTTCTGGGTTTCGCTCTCACGGTACCCGGCGCTGATCGCCATGATGTCGATTTACACGGGCGACTCGTCGCAACGGTCGATCATCACGGTTTTCGCGGTCGGATACGCGATCGTCGACCTGATCTGTCTCGTTCCTGCGGTCGGCTATTTCTGGGAGGCGTTCTTCTATTTCGGTGAACGCTTCGACTGTCCGGAGGCGATCGCCCCGGTCGGAAAGATCAAGCCCGAAACGCTTCAGCGCCTGACCTTACTGTTCCTCATCGTGCGCGAGGCGGGCGCCTGCCTGCCCGAATTCGCCCTGATCCCGGTGACGCCAGGCGATCTTTCATCCTCGACCGTCTCGTTCTGGCTGACGCTCTATCCGAAACTTGCCGTCGGCGCGGCGCTGATCGTCCTCGGATTCGGGATCTTTCTGTTCACGCTCTTCTGCCTCTACTTCTCGCGGCTCTCGCGCGCCGGCAACGCCGACCGCCTCATCTCCGAACGCTACGAAGCCGACTGTGAGCGGCTGAACGCCCTGCACTCCTTCGAGGGGCTGCGGATCTATTTCGTTCTGCTCGCCGTTTCGGTCGCGCTCGGGATCGACGTGATTTTCGACCGCGTAAACGTCCTGCCCGATCTGTTCTCCGCCGTTCTGATCGTGGTCTCCCTGCTCTTTCTCTGCCGCCGCATCAGCGGGCTTCGCGTCGGGCGGTGCGCGGTCTTCGCGGGGATCTACGCCGCGGTTTCGACCGTCACGACCATCCTGTCACGTACTTTCTACAACCAATACGGCATCGACGATCTCGCAAACGGCGTTCCCGAAGCCGCGCGGCTCTACCGCCTGCTTTCGGTTTCCGGCGGCGTCGAAGCGGCGCTTGCCGTCACCGTGTCGATCCTGCTCTGCTCGATGATCGCCCGGCTGATCCCCTTCTCGGTCGGTTCGCTCGGCAGTGCGCTCGCCCGACAGACCGAGCAACTCGAACGCTCGCTGCACCGTGAAAACGCCCTGTTCCTCGTCTTGTCGATCCTTTCGAGCGCGGCGACCTTCGCGGGAATCCTGCTCGCGCGGTTTACGCGGTCGGTCGAGGTACTGAGCGATCCCGAAAGCGATCTGACCACCCCGATCCTGATTGAACAGATCGACTGGTTCTGGATCGTGCCGCTGGTTCTCTCGGTTTTGCAGTTGATCGTGATCCTGCACCTGACCGGTCGCCTTCGCGAAGAGGCAAGAGAAAAGTTCTGCGGTGTTTATTGACCGTCCGAAAAACGAACGCCGCCCGTGCTTGGCACGGGCGGCGTCTTTTTTTATTCAACCGGAGCGGGGGGATCGGTCCAAGCGCCGGCGGAAAGGCGATGC
>CAMZBE010000190.1 GCA_947304475.1 uncultured Clostridia bacterium | reverse complement strand
CGCCGTAGATCCCGAGCCCGCCGTTCCAGATCGCGATCACGTCGTAGAAACTGTGATACTCTTCAAGCGTCGTCAGAACGTAGTAGAGCCGCGTCCCGATCACACCGAATACGACAGTCGGAAGACCGATATCAAGCAAAAGATCGAGGTTCCAACCGAACTCCTTGATCCGGTAGTTGATGTAAACGAACGCCAGGATAATCCCGAGCGTGATGAACAGCGCGTACCACGCGACGTCAAAACGTCCGAAAAGCGTGAACGCAACGCTATTCACCTTAAACTCGCCGATGCCGAGTCCCGGAAACGATATGATCGAGATACGATCGGCAGCCAGGTAACTCATTCATCTACCTCCGTTTCTATCGAATGATCCGGTCGGATCACCGTCAGATCCAACCGATCAGGCGAAAACAGTTCGCGCAGAACGCCGTTCACGTACGAAGCGGAAAGCGTTCCGAAAAGCGTCGCTTCAAGATAAGGATCAATCCCCTCGGGGATCGAATCGCAGAACGCGTCCACCAGTTCCTCTTCGTCGTCAAAAGAGGCGACGTCCTCGGCGTATTGTGCGCGGCAGAGCCGCAAGACGTCCACTTCCGGGATCCCCGTGACCAAAAGATCGCGGATCTTTTCCCGGATCGCCTCAAAAACTCTTCTTGGCGCGGCACTTTGCCCCGATACCGAGATAAAGCAGACGCCGGGGTTCCATTCGGTCATACAGCGCAGCGGTGTCGTCACGAGGTTCTTTTCTTTCAGTTCTTCGTAGAGCGAACCGGAGTCCGAAAACAGATGTGCGTTCACGATATTGACCGCAAGCATACGACGACGGCGCTCGCTCGCGTCCCCGTCCGGTTCCGAAAACCCGCTCGTGACCGCGAACAGGGGTTTCGACACCCGGCGGCGAAGCGTACGTACAGGGCGATCGTAACATCCCAGTTCAAACGAGGGGAGAACGCGGAAACCGTCTTTCCCCGTCGGCATGGAAACGTCCGAAAGCGCGTTCAGAACCGCTTCGGGCGTAAGATCTCCCGATACGAACAACTGCATATTCCCTGTATGATAAAACGCACGGTAAACGTCGTAAAGACGAGTGGGTGTGATCCGTTTGATCGAACCGGGCGTCCCGACGATTTCGTCGCGGATCGGATGATCGCGGTACAGTTGCCGCACCGCCTCGATAAACAGCCTGGACGACGGAGAATCGGCGTACATCGCCGCCTCTTGCAGAATGATCTTCTTTTCGTTCTCGACGTTTTCCTTCGTAAAGAAGGGCTGCGAAACGAAAGTCAGCAATTCTTTCAACGCCTCCGCAAACCGATCCCGGCAGTTGAAAAGATAGCAGGTCGCCGTCCCCGTGGTGTAGGCGTTCGCGTCAGCGCCGAGATCGCGCAGACGTTCCATCGCGTCACTTCCGTCGGGATTGGCAAAGAGTTTGTGTTCCAGAAAATGCGCGCTTCCGGGCAAAAGGCTCCGGATCTTGTCCCCCTCACGGTAAAACCGGTCGTAGGAACCGATCCCGACGCGCAGAACCGCATAATAATTCGAGCGTTTTTTCGGGATCAGGTAGACCGTTGGGATTCCCTCGCGCCTGATCTCGTAATAGCGTTCCCTGTATTCGGGATGATCATGCAGGATTACGTCAGCCATTCCGATCCTCCCCCTTCGGTGTATAGAGATACACGGCGTCGGGACGCACCTTTTTCAGAAACGTCGCGAGGTCTTGCGTCGTAACAGACGCCCACCTCCGAGACAATTCGGAAGGATCGACGGTCTTATTGAACAGACGGCGGAACAGAATGTAGTTTACCATCTCGTCGACGTTTTCAAAAATCGACGTGACCGACATCGTGACGTATGACAGAGCGGCGGAAAGCAGCGCAGGATCGGTCTTCCCCGCCCGTACGATCGACAGAACGCGCGAAACGGCACGCTCAACCTGCTTTTCGCTGCCGGGCTTGATCCCGCAAAGGATCACGAAATCCCGGTTCGACGCTCTGACCGACGAACGGATCGAGTAGCAATATCCGTTCTTTTCGCGCACCTCGGAGAATAGCAGCGCCATCGGCGCGTCGGACAGTACCGCAGAGAGCATCGTCATTTTTTCAGCGCCGGGTTCACCGAATCCGATCGGCAACCGGTAGGAGAGCCCGAGGATCGCCTGCTCACCGTCAGTATTTTCAACAACGCGAAGGATCGGCGAATGGGGCGCGCGGCGAGACATACTGTTCCTGCCTGTAAGCGGTTTGCGCTCGGTCAGAATCACTTTGAACTGTTCCCGGATCAGGGCAAAAACCGTTTCTTTCGGAAGAGAACCCGCGTAAACGAATCGGACCTCGGAAGAGAAAAGCATATCGCGGTAGCGGTTTGCCAGCGTTTGCGGTGTGATCCCCACGATCTCCTCTTCGGTTCCGTAATCGGGCACGTCGTAGCGTCGCGGATCTGCGGTAATCTCCGACAGACGCATATGCGCGTACGCGGTCTTGCTGTTTCTGATCGCCCGAATCTGGTCAAGAAGCGTCAGTTTTTCCTGCGCGATCACGTCCTCGCGGAACTTCCCTTTACGATCAAACGCCGGACGAAGGAGCGCCCCGGCAAGAAACGAGATAACTTCTTTGGAAAAAGACGGGATGGCGTGGACGAAGGGCTCGTCAAGGAAGGTCGCCTGAAAGAGCGCCGCGCGAAAATCGCCGTGCCGCGTCGACTGTGCCGTGAGGTCGGTCGAATAGAGTTCTTCAAGACGGCGGGAAAACAGCGTATGCGTCGGATAATCGCAGGACGTACGGAGCAAGAGACGCGACAACATCGCGTCCGCTGAGGAATGACCGCGTTTGACACGGTATTTAAACCCGACGGCGAACGCGGCGTTCTTGTAATCCTCTGTCGGAATATAGTCGAACAGAACGCCGGGACAGAGCGTCATTGTTTCAAGCGGCTGCATACGATCTACCCCGTTTACCGGGGCGTCTCCTCTTTTATCCGTAACAGTATTATTATACTTATTAAATCCCTTTCTGTCAATCTTTTTCGGTAAAGCAAAAGGAAAAGAAGAGATCCGGACGAAGCACTGGTCAACCCGGATCCCTTCTCCTTTTCATTCCCCGATCTGATGACCGAGGAACGCGGCGGCGGTCGTGATCAATTTGCTTTCAACGTCCTCGCCGACGCTCTCGCGCTTCTCGTCGCCGCCCGAGAGCGAACATACGCACCCGACGACGTCTCCGTCCGATAGAATGGGCATTGCCACCCGGACGTAACTCGACATTCCGTCGTCGGTCAGAGCGATCCTGTCTTCCCCCGGTCGATACTCGTAGAGCGAGCGCCCTTCCATCACTTTTTCGATCTCGGGCGTCAGTTTCTTTTCGAGATACTCTTTCTTGGGTATCCCGGCGACCGCGATCACGGCGTCCCGATCCGCCACGGCGACGTTCAGCCCGCCCGTTTTGTGCAGCGTGTCGGCATACTGTGAAGCGAATACGGTCAGTTCCCCGATCGGACTATACTTCTTGAAAATGACCTCTCCGTCCCTGTCGGTGTATATCTCAAGGGGATCCCCTTCGCGGATCCGCATGGTG
>CAMZBE010000189.1 GCA_947304475.1 uncultured Clostridia bacterium | reverse complement strand
GTCGGACGCGAGTTTCGCGATCCCCGCGAGGTCCTCGTGCGTCTCGGTCGGAAGTCCCTGCATAAAGTAGAGTTTGACGCTCTCCTTCCCCGCCGAATACGCGATCCCGACCGCGCGCAGAAGATCCTCTTCGCGCACGTTCTTGTTGATGACGTCGCGGAGCCGCTGGGTGCCCGCCTCGGGAGCAAAGGTGATCCCGCCGCGCCGCACGCCCGAGATCCGGTCCATCAGTTCCTTCGTGAAACTGTCGACGCGGAGCGACGGCAGAGAGAGCGAAACGTTCTCCTTGTCGGTCCACGAGAGCAGTTTGTCGGTCAGTTCGTCGATCTTCGAGTAGTCCGAGGTCGAAAGCGAGATCAGGGAGATCTCGTCGTATCCGGTATTCTCGTAGAGACAACGCGCCTGTTCGCAGAGTTTTTCGGGCGATTTTTCGCGAATGGGGCGGTAAACCATACCCGCCTGACAGAACCGGCAGCCGCGGATGCACCCGCGGTAGAGTTCGAGTACGATCCGGTCGTGAACCGTCTCGCTGTACGGGATCACCGGTTTTAAGGGATAGGGCGCGTCGTCGAGGTTGCCGATGATGCGCTTCGTTATCTTCATCGGGATATCGTCGTACTTCGGAGTGAACTTTTCGATCGTGCCGTCGGAGTTGTACGACACGGCGTAGAGCGACGGAACGTAGAAGCCCGGCAGTTTCGCCGCCGCGTGCAGAAACGCCTCTTTGGTGTAGTTCCCCGCCGCCTTCATATCGCGGTAGAGGTGCGAAAGTTCGACCAGCGCGTCCTCTCCTTCTCCGATTGAGAACACGTCGAAGAAATCGGCGACCGGCTCTGCGTTATAGGTGCAGGGACCGCCGCCCACGATGATCGGATATTCCTCGCCCCGGTCCCGGCTGTAGAGCGGGATCCCCGCGAGATCGAAGACGTGCAGGGCGGTCGGGTAACACATCTCGTACTGAAGCGTCACGCCGACGATATCGAAGGCGGTCAGGGGATCGCCGCTCTCGAGCGCGGTCAGGGGGATCCCGTAGGTCTGCATCTTCTCACCCATATCGGGCGCGGGGGCGAACACCCGCTCGCACCAGATATCCGGGGCGGCGTTCAGACATTCGTAGAGGATCCGCATCCCGAGGTTGCTCATACCGATCGAGTAGATCTCGGGAAAAACGAAGGCAAAGCGGACCTTTACGTCCGCCTTGTCCTTTTTGACTTCGTAGAGTTCCCCGCCGACGTACGCCGCGGGTTCGGAGACCGATTTCAGGATCCCGTGAAGACGGTCGAGCCGGTCCATCTGTTCCATCGTCATTTCCTTTCCTGTTTCCGGGCGTTCCGCATTCCTTCCGCGATCCTCTTTTCCGATACGGCGGCACGGCCTGCCGAGAGCAGGATCAAAACCAGTCCGTAGAGTGCCGACGCCCACACCGGGATCGGCGTGTTCGGGAAACGGATCAGAAAGAACGCAGAGAGCGCCGCGCCGACGAGGAATTGCCCGAGTTTACAGACGCCGAGCCAACCGCGTGCAAAGTTGTAACGGCGGAAGGCGTGCAGCGCGTCGAGCATGGTGGAAAGCGATCCGAGAGCGAACAGTCCGCTCTGTGCACGGCGCACTTCCCCGCGACCAAGGTCGGATACCGTCATACGGCGGATCCTGACCGCCTCGTCGTGCAGGTAACTGATCCGCGAGAAATAGGCGGGGGTAATGCAGGGATCGAAGGTGCGGATCTCGGTCGTAACCCCGATTTTCCGCAGTTTCTCCGCTCTCGTTTCAAAGGAGCGGGCGAGTACGTATTCGACGTAGAACCGTGCGCGCACTTCCCCGTCGTAGGCGACGAAGAGAACGCACATCCGGTCGTTTTTCAGCACCTTATCGGTATCGACCTCGGGGAGCGAGAAACCGTTCTGCGCAAGGAACTCACCCGAACCGACGATCAGCGTGCGGCCGTCGACCTTCGCCGTGACGCCGCCCTGCACGATCTCGGTGATCTCGGCTTCATCGCTGAACGCGTTGGCGCTCGCCGTTTCGGCAAGCACGCGCGAGAGCGGACCGCCGAGTTTTCGGTAGACCGCCGAGAGCAGGCGCAGAATCTCGTCAAGCCGGCTGTCGCGGAAGACGTTGACGATCCGGATCCGCGTCTCTTCGTGCGAGAAGGCGTCGCCGTCCTCGACCGAGAAGGTCGAGACGTGGGCGTAGCGGTACGCGGCGTTCTCACCGATCACGGCGGTTCCGCCGTCGACGAAGGCGCGCGCCATCGCGTCGAACCAGAACCGACGCGAGAGAAGAGACGCGAAGGGACAGGACAGGAGCAGAACCGAGACCGCGACCGCAAACGAGGAGGCGATCCCCGCGCCCGCGCCGAGGTAGGTCGATAGGAACGCGCCGACCGAAACGCCGACCGAAAGGAAGGCGAGCAGCAGTTGAAAACCGGCGTCCTCGCGATAGGAAGAGATCTCGTCGTACCCGTCGACGTAGCGGACAGGCGCCAGGACGAGGCGGTCGCCGTCGTCGTCCCCGTCGGAGAGGGCGGCGTACTTGACGCCCCGGTTTAAAAGCAGGCAAACCGTGCGGTAGCGCGTCTCCCATTCGAGCATTTCGATCCAGGTAGACGCCGTCAGGGCGACGGCGAGCGGCAGCGCGACCGGCGTCAAGACGTTCCCGCCGCGGAAAAATGCGTCGAGATCAAACCAGACGACGGCACAGAGCGCGACGATCATCAGGGCTTCGGCGCGGAATCGTTTCCGGAACACCGAGTAAAGCCCGAGGTAGAGCGAACGCCAGGAACAATAGGCGACGAGCAGGATCAACTGCAGATCGAGCATCGCGGCGGCGCCCGGCACGCGGCTGATCCCGAGGGGAGCCGTCACGTCGAAGCCGAACACGCGGAAGGTCTCGAGCACAAGAAGCATCAAGGAAAACAGGATCGCGAAACACAGGCGCACGCGCGCCGCCCCGATCCGCTGGAGCGCGTATTTTTTACGGACGTCCAGATCCTTTTCGGAGAGTTCCTTTTTCTTCTCGGGTTGGGGCGCCTCCACGGCTTCGCCTTCGTCCTCTGCGTCGGCGGCGGGCGTCGGCGCGACGGCGGGTGCTTCCGAAAATCCCTCGTCGGGAAGATCGGCGTCGGGCCCGTCGTTTGCGAACAGATCGGCGTCGTCCGGGGACGGTCCCGCCTCGGGCATTCCGATCTGCCCGAACAGTTCGTCCTCGTCGAGGGGATCGTGTTCGTTCCAGTCGAAGGCGGGAACGCTCGGGCGGGCGGACGACTCTTCGGTTTCCGCGTCGGGCGTCGTTTCGGCGTCCACAGCGGGCGCCTCTTCCGAAGCGGCGACGGGCGTCTCCTCTTCCGGGACGGGTTCCCCGCCGTCGGCAGGAGTCGGTGCGTCGTCGGGTTCGGATACCGCGTCCCGGTCGTTTTCGGTCACGGCGTCCCCGGAGGGGGCAAAGAGGTCGTCTTCGGGGAGGTCACCGTCGAACGCCGGCACGTCGGGAAGACGGCTCGTCTCGTCTGTCATCTTCTCACTCCTTCTTCTGGTCTCTCTGTCTTGCCGCTTCCGCAAGGATCACGGCGGCGG
>CAMZBE010000188.1 GCA_947304475.1 uncultured Clostridia bacterium | reverse complement strand
GGGCAAGTTCTCGGAAGAACTCGAGACCTACATCGAGGTTCCGTCCGACGTGGTGCCCTTCGAGCAGCGCCCGTGGATGAAGTGCGCCGAGATCACCGACCGTCTGATCGAGTGCCTCGAGAGCGGCAAGTATAAGTATCTCCGCGTCAACTTCCCGAACGGCGATATGGTCGGACACACCGGGAACTTTCTCGCGACCGAGTGCTCGATGGAGGCGCTCGATCTGCAACTCGCCCGGATCCTGCCGGTGGTCGAGCGTCTGCACGGCGCCGCCATCATCACGGCGGATCACGGCAACGCCGACGAGATGTACGAGATCGATAAGAAGACCGGCGCGCCGAAGGTCGACGCGAACGGAAACCGCAAGGCGAAGACCAGTCACACGCTGAACCCCGTCCCCTGCATCGTGTTCGATCCCTTCGCCGACGGACGCTATACCGTCAAGGTCGGGCAGAGCGGCTTCGGTCTTTCCGCGCTCGCCGCGACGACGGTGCGCCTGCTCGGATACGAGCCGCCCGCCATGTGGGACGACGCGATCCTCGAATAAACGACTTCTTCGGACCGTCACTCTGACGTCTGTTCCCCCTCCGGGGGGATCCGCCTTTGCCTCACACGGAGGTGCCTCTATGAATATGAATTATCAGAGCAACCGGACTTTTTTCAAACCGAGGGTGACGCTTCGGTACGTCGGCGGGGCGCTCTGCCTGCTCGCCATTCCCCTGTTCTTCCTCTCCCTCTTTTTTGCGCTCCCTCCGCTGATCATCGGCGTCCTCTGCCTGCTCGTCAACCGTGAGATTAACGTGCGCGGCTCGGACGTTGAGGAGCAGATCAAGGCGGAGACCGATCGGCTTGCATCGGAACTTGAGGATAAGCACTACGACGTCAAGCATCCCTTCCCGAAAATGATGATCACCGTCGTCGGCGATTACGTCACCGAGGGCGAAGGGCTTCTGATCCGGCGCAGTTCGCTCGGGAAAAACATCACCTCGCGCTACCACGTCGCAGCCATCGGCACCAAGAACGGGCGGCTCTACTTCCTGGAAGAGCGGTTTTCGACGATTGACGACAGCGACTATTCGTCGTCGGAAGGGGAGTTCGACTTCGCCGAACTCGACCGCGTCGAATACGGACCTGCCGAGGGAGCGAAGGTCGCCCACTCCGAATTCGCCGTGATCAAAAAGAACGGGGAAGAGGTACTCCGCGTTCCCGCGCCCACCGATTACACCACGGAAAAATACGTTGAGGACCTGAACGTCATCTTCGCACGCGCACGCGCCGGGACGCTTGAACACGATCAACAATAACCGTAAGAAAAGAGAAAAAATATGCCGATCAGGATCCCGGGACAACTCCCGGCAAAACAAACGCTGGAAAACGAGTATATCTTCGTGATGGATGAAGAGCGCGCTACGACGCAGGACATCCGTCCTCTCCGTATTGCAATCCTGAACCTGATGCCCACGAAAGTTACGACCGAGACGCAACTGATCCGGCTTCTCTCGAATACCCCTCTGCAGATCGAACTGACGCTGCTCAAGACTGCAAGTTATCAGTCGACCAATACGTCCGCCGCGCATATGTCCGCCTTCTACAAGGACTTCGGAGAGGTGAAGGATCAACGGTTCGACGGTCTCATCATCACCGGCGCGCCGGTCGAGGGAATGGAGTACGAAGAGGTCGACTACTGGCGTGAACTCTGCGAGATCATGGAGTGGTCGAAGACCAACGTCTACTCGGTCTTCCACATCTGCTGGGCGGCGCAGGCGGGGCTGTACTATCACTACGGGATCCCCAAATATCCCACGGGGCACAAGGTGTTCGGGATCTTCCGCCACCGTGCCTGCGATCTGCGGCACCCTCTGCTTCGCGGGTTCGACGAGGAGTTTCTCGCTCCCCATTCTCGCCACAGCGAGGTGAGGCTGCAGGACGTTGCCGCCTGCCCCGACCTTGACGTGCTCGCCGTTTCCGAGGACGCGGGGCTCTATATCGCCGCCAGCCGCGATCTGCGGCGGATCTTCGTTACGGGACACGCCGAATACGACAGCGACACGCTGGCAAAAGAGTATTTCCGCGACGTCGCGCGCGGACTGCCCATTGAGGTCCCGGTCAATTATTTCCCCTACGACAACCCGCGCCACGCGCCGAAGAACCTTTGGAGAGGGCACGCGAACCTGCTGTTCTCCAACTGGCTGAACTACTCGGTGTATCAGCGTACTCCGTACGACCTTTCTACACTGTAACGCAAACGTTGAAAAGCGCCCGCATTGGCGGGCGCTTTTCGTTTTTTGGACAGCGCTTGCGCATCAGCGCAAGCGTGCGTACCGTTCGACGATCTGCCATTCGACGGCAAGCCGGTCGAGCGACCACGCGGCGTTGGCGGGGCTGGTCGAGGGGAGCCGGAAGACAGGGAGATCGCGCGGGACACTCGGATTTTTTTGCAGCAGGGAATAGGAGAGCGCACCGTTGCAGAAGACGGCGCGGATCGGAGAGACCGAGAGAATCAACGAAAGGTCGGCGGGTTCGGGATCCCGGATCGCCGCGTCGGCGGAGCCGACGATCTCGCAGGAGATCACGGCGTCCCAGAGCGCGACGCCGTGGCGGGACAGGTACGCCTTCCTGTTTTCCGTCCCGTCGGGGACGGGATCGTTCAAAACGCGTCCGAGGACGCGCCAGAAACGGTTCTGCGGGTGCCCGTAGTAGAAACCGACCTCGCGCGACTTGACCGACGGGAAACTCCCGAGGATCAGCACCCGCGATCCCGCGTCGAAGACCGGTCCGAAGCCGTGCCCGGTCTTCACGATACCGAAGTGAACGTCATGCGTTCTCTCCCTTCTTTTTACTTCGGCACCATTATATCATTTTCCGCGGAAAAAAGCAAGGATCTTCGGTTTTCGCGCCGCCCGTCAGATCGTTCCGGTGACCGTCAGGGTTCCGACGCCGGGTTCGGCCACCCATTCGCCGGTCGCGGACTGCGAAACCGTCGCGGCGGGCAGCGTAATCACGCCCGGCAGGATCGTCAGCGTCCCGTCGGTATAGGTGTACTGGGTACCTTCGGTCAGCGTCGTTCCGTTGTACGAGACGGTCGGATCACTCAGAACGGGGTTGAACTCGTCGGTCAGCGTCACCTCGTCGGTCGCGCCGACGGCGGTAAGCCCGCCGTTTTCGATCTCGAAGGTATAGGTGATCGGTTCTCCGCCGGTCACCGTCGCGGGCGAGAGCGACTTCACGATCGAGAGATCCGCCGTCTGATCCGGCGTGATCGTCGCCGAGAGCGTGAGCGGCGTGATCTTCGCGCTCTCCTCGACCGTCGCGGTGTTCACGACGTCGGAACCCGCCTCGAGCGGTGCGTATTCGTTCACCGTCACGATATAGACCAGCGTCGCGTTGCCGTCGGCGGGAACGTTGATCCCCGAAAAGACGAGAGAACCGTCCTGCACCGTCACGGTCGGCGCCGCCTGCGGCGTTCCGTTGACGAAGAGCGCGACCGAACCGTCGACGTAGGTCAGGGGCGTCAACGTGCCCGCGGCGAAGGTATAGGAACCGAGATCGTCGGTCACGGTCAGGTTGGTCAGCG
>CAMZBE010000187.1 GCA_947304475.1 uncultured Clostridia bacterium | reverse complement strand
CGAAGCCCCAGACGTCGCGGCAGAGGCGGTAGGGGTTCTGCTTGACGACGGCGATTGCGTCCATGCCGTACTGCCGGTAGATGCGCGCCGCCTGACCCGTGCCGACGCCGTGCGATTGGAGGAAGATCATGACGTCGCGGACGCCCTCTCCATTCGGGAACCGATCGAAGAGAAAAGGATTTGTCGCAAACACCCTCCCATCTTCTCCCAGCTCCAGCATGTTTTTCTTCTCATAATCGCCGAAGTTGATCTCCTTGATCCGGTCGTTTGCGTTCTTGATGCGTTCCTCAAGGTTGCCGACGTCGGTCCGGATTACGTCGTATCGGTTATCGAGCGCGTGTACGCGATCTTTTACCGACTGAATCTGATTGACCAGTTCCTCCGAACGGATGCGGTTTCTCGTCATTTCCTGCTCAAGGTCGGTTAACTGACGGTCAAGGTCGGATAAAGTCTCGGTAACGATTTCCAGTTGTTTAGACGAGAGTTTGAAGCGGTCTTCCGCTTTCTTCAGGTCCTGCATGATCTTTTCGGTATCGTAGAGCCAGAGCGAAACGTCGATCGCCTTCTTCTCTTCCATGACCGAAAGATATTTCTTCGCTTTCTCCGCGTCGCGCGCCAAGGGACCGACGCGTTTTTCAAGTGCGCCGACGATGTCGCGGATACGGTTCATATCGATCTCGGTCGCCGCAAGTTTCCGTTCGCTCTCTTTCTTGTTCCAACGGTACTTCGCGATCCCCGCCGCTTCCTCGAATATATTTCGGCGATCCTCGCTCTTTCGCGAGATGATCTCGGCGACACGTCCCTGACCGACGATCGAATAGCCCTCGCGCCCGATACCCGTATTTAAGAACAGTTCGGTAATATCGCGCAGACGGCAAGGCTTGCGATTGATCATATACTCGCTGTCCCCCGCACGATAATACCGTCTCGTGACGGTGATTTCCTCGTAGGGGAAATTTATTCTGTTGTCCTTGTCCGAATTGTCAAAGGTGACCGAGACCTCGGCAAATCCCATGGGACGCCGCGCGTTGGTCCCACCGAAAATGACGTCCTCCATCTTGGTCCCGCGAAGCGTTTTGCTCGAGATTTCACCGAGCACCCAGCGCATCGCGTCGGACAGATTGGATTTGCCGCTTCCGTTCGGACCGACGATGACAGTCGTCCCCTTTTCAAAGGTAAGGACCGTGCGGTTCGGAAACGATTTGAATCCGTGCAGTTCCAGACACTTCAGATACATCAGAATATCCTTCCGTATGATCGTTCGTTCAGATGTGAATTCCGAATAGAGAGAGCGCCTCGCGCGCCGCGCTCTGTTCGGCGTCGCGTTTGCTCTTGCCGATCCCGCGACCGACCGAGTTGGAGTTGATCAGCGCCTCAACCTCAAACACCTTGTTGTGCTCCGGTCCGTCCTCGCGGATCACGCGGTAACTGAGTTCTTCTTTCCCGTCCTGCTGTACGAGTTGCTGCAGCCGCGTTTTGTAGTCGACCAATCCCGAACCGCGCGACAGAACGGCGAAACGAATCAGTTTTTCCGCTTCGGTGATCCCGCCGTCAAGCCGCACTGCAGCGATCAGGGCTTCCAATGCGTCCGAGAGGATTGAGGGCAGATCGCGGCTCCCTTGCAATTCTTCTCCGTGTCCGAGGAAGAGATAATCACCGAGATTGATCGATCGCGCCGCGTCCGCAAGCGTTTCCTCACAAACCAAAGACTTGCGGAGCAAGGTCAGTTTTCCCTCCCCTTCCTCGGGGTAGGATGTAAACAGATACCGCGTGACGATCTCCTCGAGCACCGCGTCGCCGAGGAATTCAAGCCGTTCGTTCGAGCGTATCCCGGGGATTTTCCCCTTCATTTCGTTGGCGTAGGAGGAATGTGTGAGCGCGACCGAAAGAAGGTCGGGATCCCGGAACCGATACCCGATCGCGTTCTGCAGTTCGGTGATCTCGCGTCCTGCCGACACCGTGATCCCCCCCTTTCTGTTTTGTCAGTTCTCTCCGGCGGTCTCCTCACCGGGTGCGGTGGCAAAAAACGCCTCGATTTCCTCGTTGAAATTTCCTTCCGCAAAGCGGATTGCCTGTCCAATCGCACTCGCGATCGCGCGGGCGTTGGACGAACCGTGCGCCTTGATTACCGGTGCGCGCAATCCGAGGATCGGCGCCCCGCCGTGCTTGGTCGCGCTGAACGCTTCTTTGAAATCGGCGAAGCGCTTGCGAATCAGCAAGCCCGAAAACTTGGTCAGAAGGTTGGAATGGAAAATATCCTTGAGATTACGCGACATATACTTTGCCATTCCTTCAACCGTCTTTAAGAACAGATTGCCCGTGAAACCGTCGGTTACGACGACGTCGCAGACGCCGAAGGGGATCGCCTTCGCTTCGACGTTACCAACAAAGTTGATACCGTCCATCTCGGACAGTTTCTTGTACGTGTCAATTTGTAACTGGTTGCCCTTGGTTTCCTCGGTCCCGTTGTTAAGAAGCCCCACACGGGGAGAGTCAATTCCGAACATCTTGCGCATATAGAGCGAACCGATAAAGGCGAACTGTTCGAGATGATCGGGCGTCACGTCGAGATTTGCGCCCGAGTCCAGGAGAAGTACCGGCGCGGAGAACGGAAACAGCGTACCGATCGCAGCACGCGAAACGCCGCGGATCCGGCGGACGATCATGGTCCCGCCGGTGATCAGTGCACCCGTATTCCCCGCGCTGACGAAGGCGTCCGCCTCTCCGTGTGCGAGCGCACGCAGACCGTTTGCCATCGAGGAATGATTTTTCTCCCGAATGACCGACATGGGCTTGTCTTCCATCGTGATCACGTCGGGTGCGTCGAGGATCCCGATTCCCGACAGGTCGATCCCGGTATCTTTTGCGTTTTTTTCAATCTCTTCACGCGGTCCGACGGCGACAAGTTCCGTGTCGTAGCGTTTCGTGGCGGAAACAACTCCACGGAGCAGTTCCGCGGGACCGAGATCCGATCCCATCACGTCGATCAAAATCTTCAAAACGTTATCCTTCCTTTTGTCCCTCACCGAACAGTCGGTCACAAAGTTCGCCGACGACCGTAAGGGATCGATTTGCGTATTCGTCGTTTCTTGCGCGTTTCCCGCCCTTGACTTTTTTTTCAAGCGGAGCGATCAGACCGAAACTCGCGTTCATCGGCTGGAATTTTCCGATCGAACCGCCCGAAACGTAGTGACCGAGCGAACCGATCACGGTCGTATCGGGAAAAACGACAGGATCGTCGCCCCGTGCGCGCAGGGCGGCGGAAACGCCGGCGACAAAACCCGACGCCGCGGACTCGACGTACCCTTCCACACCAGTCATCTGTCCCGCGAAGAACAGCCCGGGGCGGGCGATCGTTTCGTACTGCGGGGAAAGCCGCGAGGGCGAATTGATATAGGTATTGCGGTGCATCACGCCGTAACGGAAGTACGAGGCGTTTGCAAGTCCGGGAATCAACCCGAACACCCGTTTCTGTTCGCCGTAAGTCAGATGCGTCTGAAATCCGACGAGGTTATACATGGTGCCGGCGACGTTTTCCCTGCGGAGTTGGACGACGGCGAAGGGTTCGCGCCCG
>CAMZBE010000186.1 GCA_947304475.1 uncultured Clostridia bacterium | reverse complement strand
CTCGGTCGATCTCCCCGCGCAGAGCGGGGCGGGGCGCGCGTAGTAGATCGCGAAGCCCCGAAGCGCGTCGGGCGCGTGGGTAAGGCGGTGCGGTTCGCTCCGCACGTCGCCCGGGCGCGCCGGATCGCACTCGATCGAGGAAAGGCAACGGATCAATTCGGTGCAACTCCGGAAGATCCGGAGCCGGGGCGGACGGTCCCCGTCCGCTTTCAAAAGTTCCTTGACCGCGAGCCACCCTGTCTCCCGATCGTTCTCGGTCTTGGTCAGTCGGACGCCATACTCCGCAAAGAGCAGGGCGCGCGAACGCCCCGACTCCTGGCTCCGGGCGAAGAGGTCCGGGGGCGCAAGGGTGGCGTAAACCCCCTCGCCCTCGCCTTCCGCCGAGAGGATCGCGCGGGCGGCGTCCGAGATGATCAGATCGGAGCGGCAGACCTCCCGATAGATCCAGACGTTGCCGTCGGGATCGAGTGCCGCCCAGAGACAGGCAAGCCGGTCAAGCCCGTAATCGAGCGTCCGGTATTTCCGCCAATGCGCCGGGATCGGGAAGCCGTCCACGGTGTGAAGATCATAGCGGAACTCCCGGAAAAACCTGCCCTCGAGCAGGTTCCAATCCCCGTAGAGCAGCGCCCGCCGTTCCGCTTCCGGCAGGGCAAGAAGGCGCTCGCGGTACTCGGGATCGGCCCGAACGAGAAAGGGGTTGTCGTCGATCTTTGAGGGAAGGAAGATCCGGCTTCCGCCGTCCTCCCCCCGAAAGGGCGTGTCGGGGGGCGAAGGATCGATGAAGCGTTCCTTCACCCAGGCGTGACCGATTCCGCCCGGGTTGGTGCTCGCTTTGATCTGCTTCGGGTAGCCGTTGACGCCCCGGAGCCGGGAGAGCATATAGACGTACTGGAACTCGGTGAAGTGCGTCAACTCGTCGAAACGGATCACGTCGTACTCCGCCGACTGGTACTGAAAGACGTCGGACTCGGTCGCCGAGTAACCGAAATCGATCAGCGATCCGTTCTTGAACCGTCCGACGTGGCTGCTCCCGTTGTAGACGTAGACCGACCGGGGAAAGAGCGTCTGGGAAACGCGGATCAGCGACTTTTCGAGTTCGGGATAGGTACGGCGCAGGATCAGTTGCTTCGAGCGCGGGTAGCGCAGAGCGTAAAGGAAAGCGTCGATCAGTTGCCCGAACGACTTGCCTCCGCCCGCCGCCCCCCCGAACAGCACTTCCCGTTCGGGGGCGTCGATGAACGCCCGCTGGCGGGGCGTGACCTGCAGGGAAAGGCGTTCAGACGGCATTCCCCGGGGCTCCCCCGTCCAGTACCTCGATCACCACCGACAACTCGTCGGGGATCCCGTCCCCCTCGTCGTCCCCCACCCCGTAGAGCGGAAGCAGGAACTTGACCAGCGACGCGTCGTAGCGTTTTAATAACCCCTGCCGCACCAGATGATCCGAAAGGATCGCCCGGCACTCGCCGTGCGCGCGGGCAAACGCCGGCACGCCCGCCTTCCATTCGGCGAAGGTCGCCACGTCCACCCCGAGCAGTTCCGCCGCCCCCGAAAAGGTGGGCAACTCGCCCCCGGCGGCGCACTCCCGGAAATAGCGGATCAGCCGTCCGGGCGCGTCCGCGGGACAGTCCGTACTCGTCGTCTCTTTTGCGACCTGCCCGGCCGTTTCCTCTTCCTTCATGCTCTCCCCCCTTCCCCGTCGTCTTTCGGATCGCCCCGCCGACTACCCGGCTTCAAAAGAAGACCAAAGCGGCCCGAACCTGCCGTGTCCTGCGGCGGCGATCGATTGCGTCAGGCGTCACGCTTTTCACCTGTTGCGTGACTATTATAACACGGAACGAAAAGAAAAAAGGTCTGCGCGTTTCCAAATCGCAGACCGATTTTGTTCGAAATTGTCTATCACTTTTATGCATTTTGATCCTGATCGCTGTTGTCACGCGTCGAGTGACTTTCGGAAGAGGACTCGACGGCGTTTCCGGATTTCCTGCGCGGCGGGGGCGGAGCGATCCCCGCCATCTCGCGCAGGGCGGCGAGGGCTTCCCGGATTCCGCCGATCCCGTCGATCAGCCCGCACGCCACCGCCGCCTCGCCGTCGAGGACCGAGCCGATGTCGTTCGCCATCACGTCGGTCCGCATCATCACCCGCTCGAACTCCGCGCGCTCGATACGGGAGTGTTCGACGACGAAGCGGACGATCCGATCCTGCATCTCGCGCAGATACTCGAAACTCTGCGGCGCCGAGATGACCGTCCCGGTGGTACGGACGGGGTGGACGGTCATGGTCGCCGACGGGACGATGAAGGACTTTGTCGCCGAGACGGCGAGCGGAACGCCGATCGAGTGTCCGCCCCCGAGCACCACCGAAACGGTGGGCTTGTCGAGCGACGCGATCACCTCGGAGATGGCGAGCCCCGCCTCGACGTCCCCGCCCATCGTGTTGAGAAGGATCAGGATCCCGTCGATCCGCTCGTCCTCTTCGAGCGCGAAGAGCAGGGGGATCAGATGCTCGTATTTGGTGGTCTTCTGGGTGCTCTCCTGCACGTAATGTCCCTCGATCTGCCCGATCACGTTCAGGCAGTAGAAGCACTCGCGTCCGTTCTCCGCCGTCACCCCGCCCCCGCCGGGCAGCCGCTCGTTTTCGTTTGGTTCCTCTTTTTCGTTTTCGCGTTTCTTTTCCATGCGACGCGCCCCTTCCCCGCCCGGACGATTTGGTTTTTGATAGTTTTTGCCGAAGATTTGTTTTTATTCTTTCTTGAGATTATCTTTTCTGCGCATTTACTTTTTTCTTTCCGTATGATATAATATTCGGCGGAAGAAAAATTCGAAAAAAACAAGGAGACGATAAGATGGCAAAAGTTATTGTGGAAACCTCTGCGCGTCACGTTCATCTCACCCGTCAGGACGTCGATATCCTCTTCGGCGCCGGACACCAACTGACCAAGAAAAAGGACCTTTCCCAGCCCGGGCAGTTCGCCTGCGAGGAGAAGGTCAAGGTCATCGGCGAGCGCGGATCGCTCACGGCGAGCATCCTCGGTCCCGAGCGCAGCGCGGATCAGGTCGAACTGTCCCTGACCGACGCGCGGACGATCGGCGTGAAGGCGCCGATCCGTGAGAGCGGCGATATCGCCGGCAGCGGCGCGTGCAAAATCGAAGGTCCCTGCGGCACGATCGAACTCACCGAGGGCGTGATCGCGGCGAAGCGCCACATCCACCTCACCCCCGAGACCGCCGCGGAATTCGGTCTTCAGGACAAGCAGATCGTCAAGGTGAAGGTCAACGGACTGCGTCCCCTGATCTTCGACGACGTGGTCGTCCGCGTCAGCCCGAAGTTTTCCCCCGCCATGCACATTGACACCGACGAGTCGAACGCCGCGTTCGGCGCGACCGAGGGCGAGATCATCGCCGACTGACACGCCGGGATCATCAAACGAAAAGGAGAAAGAACATGAGCAAATGTGAATACGCGATGTCGACCGACGTCGCCGCGATGTGCACCGTCGCCAAGGGCCCGAACCACGGTCCCGCCCCTCTTCCCGAAGAGGGCAAATGGGTACAGGCAAGAGAGGTGTCCGATATCTCGGGACTTACCCACGGTATCGGCTGGTGCGC
>CAMZBE010000185.1 GCA_947304475.1 uncultured Clostridia bacterium | reverse complement strand
GACGTCTACCAGACGGTCAACAGTCTCAAGGTGATCTACACGGCTGACATGCGCGACGAGACCAAGACGGTCATGTACGAGGAGAATGAAGACTACGTTTACGCCAGCGAGATCGTCTACGAGGATGCGGAAATGACGCGCGAAGAAGTGCTACACGACATCGTACTTTCCGAGTTCCGTGAGTACGCGCTTCGCTTCGCCGACTGTGACGACGCGTCGTTTACCAAGACCGCGTTCACGTACACGCGTCTCGACCGCGACGCTTACCTCTATCAGTGCGACGATACGCAGGAAAAGTATATCATCGACGCCGAGACGGGGCTCTGCCTGCTGTATCAGAATCAGTCGGATACCTTCTACTGCACTTCGATCACGGTCAACATCGCGGATATTGATATTCCCACCCCTACCCTCGAGGAATAATTTAAGCGGGAGCCGGCGTTCAATCCGGCTCCCGTTTTACGTATATGAACCGGGCGCGCATCAGATGCGCGCCCGGTCGTTTGTTCGGTTTGTTTGCTTTTCAGTCGGCAAGTTCGTACCACATCGTCGAGGGAACGGTGACGCCCTCTTCGACTTCCAGCGTGGTGGCGACGGGGTTGGTCACCTTGCGGACGTTCTGAACGAATTCGGAGCCGATGGTTGCAGAGTAGTCCGCGATCTCGAAGTAGCCCTTTCCATCCTTCATTTTCGTCGAATCGAGGAACGCACCGTGCAGGTACAATCCGTCGTTTTCGGTATAGGCGATCCCGCCATCACCGTCGGATGCCGCCGAGAAGAGTTTGCGGTCGGAGTTGTCGTTGCCCCATCTGTGATCGGTGCCGGAATTGTGGAAAACGAGGTCGCCGTCGATATAAACCCAGAGTTGAATGTAATAGGTCGCCTCTGCGCCACCCTTGACCTCGGTCGGGTTCGTCAGTTCCTCGCGGAAGCGGATGCTGACGCGATGCCAACCCCACTGCGTGTCTCCGAGCGGTTGTCCGTCACCCTTGTTCGCGCCGCCGATATTCGGGTAGGCAGTCGCGTCGTCGACCGTCGTTTCGAACCTCGGATACGGGCAGTCGGCTTCGGGCGATCCGTACGCGGTAAATCCGCCCCCGAACTTACAGATGCACCATCTGGACTCGGTGCCGGTCGCAAGTTCCAGACGGACGATCCCCATATTTCCGTCCGAGCCGCTCTGATTGGGAACGAATCTCGTATCGATCGCGGGCATGGCGCTGCCGGAATTGTAGAGGTTCAGAAGCGACTCGTTCCAAAGGAACGAAAACTCAACCAAAAGGTCGTTCCCGTCGGGATGCTCGTCGGTCGCGTAGAAGTGTTCGTCCCCCCGGATCTCGCCGAGCGTCGCGTAGTTCTTGCTGTACTTTCCGCTTGCAGTGGTAAGGATCTTGACGTCGTGCTCGAAGGTTAACTCCTGGTCGACCTTCTTTCCGCAGATGGAGCAGGTGCCGGTTCTGAATCCGGTCGGATCAAGCAGAGTCGGCTGTTCGGTCACCCAGTTCTCAACGCGGTGCGCATTGGGATTAATGGGGATCGGAACCTCCGAGCCGGGGATAGGCGCCCCGCATTCGGAGCACCACTTGGATTTTTGACCTTCGGCCGAACAGGTCGGCTCCAGATCGATGTAATAATCGTCTTCCGGGGTATGTACGTGCGGCGCTTGGGTAGGGTTTGCCTCTGTCGGCGTTGCCGTCGTCGAATTCGACGCGACGGGTGCGGTAGTTGTCGAACCCTTCTTGCCGTTTTTCTTTTCGCAGGACGCGAACGCAAAGACGCACAGGACAAGACACAGGATCAGCGTGAGTGTGACGGATAACTTTTTCATAATCTACTCCTTCTTTCTCTGTATGCACCGGGCGTTTCCCGGAAAAGAAAACCGAAAGAACTGTTTGAATAACCGAAAAAGACGATATTCTATTTCAAATTATACCATATTCCGATCGCCGTGTCAATTCCGGAAAGGGACCTATCCGGCGTCCTCTTCGGTCGCTTCGATAAGAAAACTGACCGGGCGGAACCCGTCGTTGCAGGAGATCATCGCCGAACGCTCGTTATTCCTCCACCCGTCGTACAAGTTCTTCGCTCCGTGTGAGAGCGCCAGAATGAAGGGAGAGAGCGTTTCCCACGCGCTGTCGCAGAAACCGTCCGGCTTTTTCCACCCGTCGCAAAGAAAGACCTGCCCGGTCTTCATTTCGCAGGCGTGATCGATCGGGTTCTCGTATTCGGCGATCAGGTCGTCGTAGCGCGCGATCCGCATGACCGTGATCCTGACTTTTTTCATATCGTCTGCCCTCGAAATATTAAACGAACTCCAGTACTTTCGTAATATCGTCGATCTCGTGACACGCGATCCCGTCGACGTTTTTTTCGTGCGTGACGTTCAGCCAGACGGTTTCGATCCTCGCTCCCGTCCCGCCGCGCACGTCGTCGCTGTAATCGTTTCCGACGTAAAGGATCTCGTCGTTTCGGATTCCCGGGTGATCTTCCCGGATCTGCTTCAAAGCGATCTCGAAAAAGCCTTTGCCCGGCTTTTTCACCCCGTAATCGGCGCTGGAGAAGACCCGCTCGAAATAGTGACGGATCCCCGACTCGGAAAGCAGCCTTTCCACAAGCGAACCGCGGAAAAGACCGTTGGATAAGATCGCCGTTTTTACGCCCAAGTTGGAAAGACGCTCCAGCGTGTCCCGGACGTTTTGGTCCACCGAGTATTTTTGCATACTCGTTAAGACCGCGTATTCGAGTTCTGCGTCGTCCTACGGCATAGCGACCCCGAACTTTTGAAACAGCGGTGGGATCACCTCACGGATCAGGCACACTTCCGTCGGTCCCGATTCCTGCATACGGAAGAGAGACCGAAAGATCCGGTAAAACGGCTCTGTGAATTGTTCATACGTGCACTTCTCGGACAGAAAGCCGTCGTACAGGTATCGGAGTCCCGCATCAAAACTGTAATAATCGCTGGTAAAAAGGGTTTCCCAGAGATCGAAGACGACGATGGTTTTGCGCATGGTTTGCCTCTCTTTCGTACAGGAGCGGTTTTCCTGAAACCATTATACACGAAAACGGGGAAGAGCGCAAGGGAAAAGAAGAAAAACGTCGTTTCGGACAGGAGTTTGCGAAACGAACGCGATCCCGCGCCGTTTTTTTCTATCTTCGCTTGACTTTGCCAGTTCTCCGTGCTATAATAGTCGGGCAAGCCGGTGTGTTGGAATTGGCAGACGAGGAGGACTCAAAATCCTTTGGGCTAATAACCCGTGCGGGTTCGACCCCCGCCACCGGCACCAACAAGAGCGTGCCGCCCTCGAGGCGGCACGCTCTTTTGGTATTGGTTGAGTCGATTGAACCCGCCGTATTTGCGCCGCCAGCGGCGCAAATACTACGTTGCCGCCATCCGATACGGCTTTCCGTTGTTTTTTGTCCGGCGGCAACAGCGGGTAGCGGCGCTTGCGCCGCGTCAAGTCCCGCCACCGGCACCAACAAGAGCGTGCCGCCCCCGTGGCGGCACGCTCTTGTTGCTACCGTTGTCCGTGGTCGACCCGCCGTATTTGCGCCGCGGCGCAAATACGGCGTTGCCGCCATCCGATACGGTTTACCTTTTCCGCCTTTTATGTATAAAGGCGGTTTTTCTTTTCTTGAAAATGTCATTTTGCAT
>CAMZBE010000184.1 GCA_947304475.1 uncultured Clostridia bacterium | reverse complement strand
AAGGAACGCTTGAAATGAACACCGTACCGAACGCTCCGAACGGAAACGAGGGGGGATTGCCCGCCTCGCTTTCGGTTTTGGGCGCGACCGGATCGGTCGGTCGGCAGTCGATCGAGGTCGCCGAGCGGCACCGGATCCCGCTTGACCTTCTGAGTGCGAACGTCGACGTAGCCGGCATGGAAAAACTGGCGCGTCTTTGTATGCCCCGCTTCTGCGTTATGGCGGACGAGGCGGCGGCAAAAGATCTTTCGGTACGGCTCGGGGATACCGGGATAACCGTCCGCGGGGGCGCCGACGCGCTCTGCGAAACCATACGCGAGGCGAACTCCCCCGTCACGGTCAACGCGATACTGGGAGAAGCGGGACTGCTCCCGACGCTTGCCTGCGTCTCGCTCGGACGGCGGCTCGCCCTGTCCAACAAGGAAAGTCTCGTCGTCGCGGGCGAGATCGTCAAAGCCGAGGCGAAAAAGACCGGCTGCGAGATCATCCCGGTCGACAGCGAACACAGCGCGATCTTCCAGTGCCTGCACGCCGGACGGAAGAGCGAAGTAAAGTCGATTTTGCTGACCGCTTCGGGCGCTCCCTTCCGGGGCAAAACGCGGGAAGAACTCGAAAAGGTCACCCTGCGGGACGCGCTCGCTCACCCCACCTGGAAAATGGGGGCGAAGATCACGGTGGACTCCGCGACCATGATGAACAAGGGGTTTGAGGTGATCGAGGCGGTACATCTCTTCGACGTGTCGCCCGACGCGATCAAAGTGGTGGTCCACCCCGAGAGTATAATCCACTCCGCCGTGGAATATATTGATTCTGCCGTCGTGGCGCAACTCTCGACGCCCGATATGCGGCTCTGCGTTCAGTACGCCGTGACCTATCCCGCGCGGCTGCCGGGGCTGACGCGTGAACTCGACCTGTTCTCGGTGGGCTCCCTCAATTTCTATCCCCCCGATCCCGACGCGTTTCCGCTTCTTCCGCTTGCGCGCCGTGCGATCGCGCTCGGGGGCGGCGTGCCCGCCGTGCTCAACGCGGCGAACGAGGTCGCCGTGGCGGCGTTTCTCAGCGAAAAGATCGGTTTTACGGACGTATCGCGTATCGTTTGTGAGACCGTGGAAAAACTGACCGGACGGCGGGACGCGAAAACCGTTTCGGAACTGCTCGACGCCGACCAAGAGGCGCGGAGCGTCGCGGTCTCGCTATACTGACCGGAAAAAGGAAGGGTATGACATGGTCCTCTATATCCTGCTCGCCATACTGATTTTCGGGCTCCTGATCATGATTCACGAATGCGGGCATTATATCGCCGCTCGTATTTTTCACGTCGAGATCACCGAATTCGCGATCGGTATGGGACCGAAGGTTTTCTCGAAGAGATCGAAAAAGACCGGAATCCGCTATTCGATCCGCCTGCTGCCGTTCGGAGGCTTCGTTTCGATGCGCGGGGAACTTGACGAGGGGGGTGACGAGGACGCTTCTTCCAACCCCTTCGGCTACGAGGCGGTGCCGCACGAAGCAGAGGTCAAGGAGCCGCCGAAACCCGGCGACGAGGACTACGTAATCAACTACGGCAACGCCCTCATCGCCCGTCCGGGCTGGCAACGGCTGATCGTCCACGCGGCGGGGGCGACGATGAATATTCTGCTCGCCCTGTTCTTAACCCTGATCCTGACGCTCTGGATTCGCGTCGGCGGCACGCAGATCGCCGAATTCGACTTGCCCGCGGCCGACGAAAACGGCAACGAGATCACCTCTTCCGACGTCCTGCAGGTCAACGATACCGTCCTCTCAGTCAACGGGCATAAGGTGCACATCTCGGATCAACTTTACTACCAGATCATGCGCGAAGGATACCGCGGAGAGTTGCTCGACCTCTACGTCAGGCACGAGAACGGCGAAAAAGAACACCTGTTCGTCAGATTTCCGACCGTCACCGAGCAGGGCACGACTTTCGGCTCGGCGGACTTCAAGGTCTACGCTGTCAGAAAGACTTTCGGGACGGTCGTGAAGCAGACCTTCTGGAAGTCGACCTACGTCGTCGAAATGATCTGGGAGTCTCTCTTTGACGTCGTGACCGGGCGCTATTCGATCGACGCGGTCTCGGGCCCCGTCGGAACGGCGGGCGCCATCACCGAGGCGGCGAGATCGGGCGGCGCGACGCTGCTCTACCTGACGCTGATTATCTCGATGAACCTCGGAATTTTCAATCTGCTGCCCCTGCCTCCGCTCGACGGCGGGCATCTCGCCTACACCGTGATCGAGATGATCACGCGCCGCCGCCTGCCGGGCAAAGTGACCGGGGCGATCGACGCCGCCGGAGCGTTTTTGTTCTTCGGCTTACTGCTTTTCATCACGATCAAGGACGTCATCTCCTTCTTCTGACACGCCGACGCGAAAGGAACGCAACATGACCGAACGACGCCATTCCCGTGCCGTCCGTGTAGGACGGCTGACCGTCGGGGGAGAGTCCCCGATCACGGTCCAATCCATGACCAATACCGATCCCCGCGACCGCGCCGCGACGCTCCGTCAGGTGCGGGCGCTTGTTTCCGCGGGGTGCGACGTGATCCGTCTTGCCGTTCCCGACGCGGGCGCGGCGGCGGTTTTTTCGTATCTGAAAGAGCAGGGGATCACGGTCCCCCTCGTCGCCGATATCCATTTCGACCATAAGATCGCGCTTGAGGCGATCGCCGCGGGGGCGGACAAGATCCGCATCAATCCCGGCAACGTCGGCTCGCGCGACAAGGTCGCCGAGGTGGTCCGGGCGTGCCGGGCGGCGGGTGTGCCGATCCGGATCGGGGTGAACGGCGGCTCGCTCGAAAAATCCCTGCTCGCCAAATACGGTGCCCCGACGGCGGAGGCGATCGCGGAAAGTGCGCTCGGTCACGCCGCGATCCTCGAAGCCCTCGATTTTTACGATACGGTCATCTCCGTCAAGTCGTCGGACGTCCCGACCATGATCGAAGCCAACCGCATTCTGGCGGAGAGAACCGATTATCCCCTCCACCTCGGCGTGACCGAGGCGGGCGGTCTCAAACGCGGGACCGTCAAGGGAGCGATCGGCATCGGCACGCTGCTTGCGGAGGGCATCGGCGACACGGTGCGCGTCTCGCTCACCGCCGATCCCGTGGAAGAGGTCGCCGCGGCGCGCGAGATTCTCTCGGCGCTCGGACTGGATCCCCGGGCGGGGATCGACGTGGTCTCCTGTCCCACCTGCGGACGGACGAAGATCGACCTGATCCCGCTGCTCGCCGCCTTTGAAAAGGGACTGGACGAGCGTGGACTTCGGGGAAAGAAACTGAAGGTCGCCTTCATGGGCTGCGCCGTGAACGGTCCCGGTGAGGCGCGCGAAGCCGACGTCGGGATCGCCGGCGGAGACGGCGAGGCGCTGCTTTTCCGTCACGGCGTGACGGTCGCCAAATACCCCGCCGACAGGATCGTCGAGGTCCTGCTTGACGAGATCGAAAAAACCGAAGTCAGATAAGAGGAAACCATGGATCAGCAACAGAACGAACAGATGACCTTTCTGAAAAGGTTTTCCAAATATCAGCCGTCCCCGTCGGGGCGCAAACTGCTGGAGGCGTCCGAGTGGATCGGGATGCGGGTGCAGCGCGATCCGTTGCGCGTCGAGGTGGATCTGCACTTCGGTTTCCGCGTCGACGTTCCGCTGCTTCGCTCG
>CAMZBE010000183.1 GCA_947304475.1 uncultured Clostridia bacterium | reverse complement strand
GGTATAACGAACTGCAGGACATTATCGCGATCATGGGTATCGACGAACTTTCCGAAGAGGACAAACTGACCGTCGCGCGCGCCCGTAAGGTGCAGCGGTTCCTGTCGCAGTCGTTTACGGTCGCGGAGCAGTTCACGGGACTTCCCGGCACCTACGTCCCCTTGAAAGAGACCATTCGCGGCTTCCGCGAGATCCTCGACGGCAAGCACGACGATCTTCCCGAATCCGCCTTCCTCTTCGTCGGTACGATCGACCAGGCGGTCGAAAAAGCCCGGCAGATGCAGGAAAAGAAGTAACCGCCCCCACTCGTTCGCACCGCAGGTGCGACATCATTTGGCGCCCCGCGCCAACATCATTTGCGTCGCAGACGCAACATCATTAGCGTCCCCCGGACGCTACATCATTTGGCGCATCGCGCCTACGTCATTCGCGCCACCGGCGCGTCTTCACTTCCCGGAAGGAGGTCCCCGAAAAAGTGAAATCGTTTCATCTGCAGATCGCCTCACCCGACGGACTGCGCTACGACGGCGACGCCGATCAACTCTCGGTCCGCGCGATTACGGGGGATCTCGCGATCATGGCGGGGCATATCCCGTTTATGACGGCGCTCGCCAAGGGTTCCTGCCGCGTGTACGCGGGCGGGAAGATCCGGCACGCCAAATGCTCGGGCGGATACCTCACCGTCACGAAAGAAGTGGTCAGACTTCTCTCCACGGATTTTACGTGGGACGACGAAGGATAAGAGAACGCGAACTTTTTCACAAGAAAGTTCGACGAAGAACTTCCACGGGAAATGGAAGTTGTGACCGGAAGGCGCCGCCTTCCGGTCACGGTTTCAAAAACCGAACGAACCGGTCGCGTTTGCCGTGCGTATTATGAAAAGGAGAGAAATTATGATCTTTGATCCCTGCCCGGATAAGGACGAAATGCCGCTGGACCGGTTGGATCCGACCGGGGGCTTTACCGCGATTTTCCGCACGATCGGGTGTATCGGCGACTCGCTCTCTTCGGGGGAATTTGAGGGGACCGATCCCGAAACCGGCGGCAAGACCTATCACGATACCTTTGAGTATTCGTGGGGGCAGTTCCTTGCCCGCATGACCGGCAGCAAGGTCTGGAACTTCTCGCGCGGCGGTATGAAGGCAAAGGAATACTGGGACAGTTTCGCCGAGGCGAAGGGTTTCTGGGGCAAGGACAAACTCTGCGACGCCTATATCGTCGCGCTCGGGGTGAACGATATCACCGGCGCCCTCGGGGGAAACGGCGAGATCGGCACTGCCGACGATATTGATCCCAAGGACGGCGAGAACAACGGAAAGACCGTGCTCGGCTATTACGGCAGGATCATTTCGCGTCTGCGGCAGAACCGCCCCGACGCCTTCTTCTTCCCCGTGACGGTCCCGCGCGACCACCGCGGCAGCACAAGCCCCGCACGGCAGGCGTTGGAGGACCGGTTGAACGAGGGGATCCGGCGGCTGCCCGACCTTTTCCCGCGCACCTACGTACTGGATATCGCCCGGTACGCTCCCCCCTTCGACGACGAGGCGTTCGTCGGTTCCTATCGGCTCGGCGGACATCTGAACCCGATGGGCTATCTCCTGTTCGCGCGGATAATCGGTTCCTATATCGACTATATCATCCGGCACAATATGAACGACTTCAAGCAGGTCGGCTTTATCGGCACGCCGTGGAGGAACACCAAAGATACCGGCGCTTATCTGCCCGACGAAAAATAATTTTGCAAACCCCTTGACAAGCGGTTTTGCTTGTGCTACAATGTGTCCATAATTCAGAATGGCTGTGACGAAGACGGCAGGATCCGAACCCTTCAGAGAGTCGGTGGACGGTGCGAACCGACGGCAGAAGATCCGAAAGCCCATCCCTTCCGAGCCGGAGAGCCGAACGCGAAACGCAAGTAAGCGCCTCCCGTGACCGCCGCGTTAAGGCGCAGGGATTGATGGATCCCGAAAGAGGTCGTCGCAAGACGGCAATTTGAGTGGTACCGCGTGTGCATTTGCACCCGTCTCAAAGGAAACTTTGGGACGGGTTTTGTTTTTTGCAGAACAGAAAGGGTAAACAGTATGGCAAACACCGTTGAAACCGAAAAACTGAAGGAAGTCGCCGTCCGTATCCGCGAGATGCGGGATATTTCGGGCTATTCCGTGTCCGAAATGGCGAAAAAGACCGAGGTGACGGAAAAGGAGTATCTGGCGTTTGAGAACGGCGAAAACGACTTCCCCTTTACCTTCATTCATAAGTGCGCCCTTGCCTTCGGGATCGGGATCACCGACCTGCTCGAGGGGCAGAGCGCCCACCTCTCTTCCTACACCGTCACGCGGCGGGGCGAGGGGCAGGAGACGGCGAAAGAGGACGGGATCGAGATAAGGAACCTCGCACCCTTCTTCCGCAAGAAGATCGCCGAGCCGTACTGGGTGCGCTACGAATACAGCGAGGAACTCCAGAACAAGCCCGTCCACCTGACCAAACACTCGGGGCAGGAGTTCGACCTCGTGATGAAGGGACAGTTGAAGGTACAGGTCGGCGACCACGTCGAACTGCTCTCCGAGGGCGACAGCATCTACTACAACAGTTCCACCCCGCACGGTATGATCGCCGTCGGCGGCGAGGACTGCCTCTTCGTCGCGGTGGTCCTGCCCGGCGAGGACATCGAAGAGAAGGTCGTGCGCAGCAGCCTCGTGCCGAACGAATTGCCGTCGCACAAGACGGTCGGCGAACAGTTCGCCGAGACCACCGAGGACGAGAACGGGCTCTGTACCAAGATCACCTTCAAGAACGAAGACAAGTTCAATTTCGGCTTCGACGTGGTCGACGCGATCGCCAAACGCTCGCCCGACAAACTGGCGATGCTCCACGTCGACCGTAACCACGTTGAGCGCCGCTTCACCTTCAACGATATCAAGCGCGCGTCCAACCAGTGCGCCAACTATTTCAAATCCATCGGAATCAAGCGCGGCGACCGCGTGATGCTGGTTTTGAAGCGGCACTACCAGTTCTGGTTCTCGATCCTCGCGCTCCACAAACTCGGCGCGATCGCGATCCCCGCGACCGACCAACTCCAGATGCACGACTACGAGTACCGCTTCACGTCCGCCGGCGTGTCGGCGATCGTCTGCTCGACCGACGGGGACACGACGCACCAGATTGAACTCGCGGAAGAGAAGGTCGGCAAACTCGAAAACAAACTGCTGGTCGGCGGCTCGCGCGAGGGCTGGCGTGATTTCGACGCGGAATACCCGCTCTACAGCGCGCACTTCTACCGCACCGAGGAAACGCCCTGCGGGCGCGATCCGATGCTGATGTTCTTCACGTCGGGAACGACGGGGTATCCCAAGATCGCCGTTCACAGTTACCAGTACCCGCTCGGGCACTACATCACGGCGAAATACTGGCACGGCGTTTCCGAAAACGGTCTGCACCTGACCATCTCGGATACCGGCTGGGGCAAGGCGCTCTGGGGAAAACTCTACGGTCAGTGGCTCTGCGAGGGCGCGGTCTTTGTCTACGACTTCGACCGTTTCTCCGCCGCCGACATCCTGCCGATGTTCGCCAAGTACCACATCACCAGTTTCTGCGCGCCGCCGACCATGCTCCGTATGATGGTCAAAGAGGACATCTCGAAATACGACCTCTCGTCCATCAAGCACATGACCACGGC
>CAMZBE010000182.1 GCA_947304475.1 uncultured Clostridia bacterium | reverse complement strand
TTCGCCGAGGGCGGCGATGTAGAGACGGGGGGAAGCAGGGGCGGGTTCGGCGATCCCTTGCGCGCGCATGGCGAGGATCACGCGGGTAATGCCCATCGCGAAGCCGATCGCGGGCATCGGAGCGCCGCCGAGTTCCTCGACCAGTCCGTCGTACCGGCCGCCGCCGCAAACCGTGCTCTGCGCGCCGATGCCGTCGGCGATGAACTCGAAAACGGTGCGGGTGTAGTAGTCGAGGCCGCGCACGATCGCGGGATCGACCACGTCGGGGATCCCCATGCCGTCGAGCAGGCGCTTCAGGGTGTCGAAGTGCGCTTTGCAGTCGGGGCAGAGGTAGTCGACGGTCTTGGGCGCGCCTTTGGCGATCGAACTGCAGATCGGGCTCTTGCAGTCGAGCAGACGGAGCGGGTTCTTTTCCAGCCGCGTCTTGCAGGTGTCGCAGAGTTCTTCACGGCGTGCGCCGAAATACGAGACCAGGGCGGAACGGTAATCCGCGCGGCAGGTCTTGCAGCCGATCGAGTTCAGGTGCAGGGTGATCCCCTTGAGCCCGAGACGCCGGAAGACCGACGAGGCGAGCGCGATCATGGTGGCGTCGGCGGTGGGCGCGTCCGCACCGAAGAGTTCGGCGCCGAACTGGAAGAACTCGCGGCTCCGTCCCGCCTGCGGCGCTTCGTGACGGAAACAGTTGATCAGATAAAAGTACTTCAGGGGCATCGGCTCGCTCTGACAGCCGTGCTCGATCAGCGCCCGGACGACCGATGCGGTTCCTTCGGGGCGCAGACTGATGCGGCGGTTTTCGTCGCGGTCGACGAAGGTATACATCTCCTTCTGCACCACGTCGGTCGTGTCGCCGACGCCGCGCTCGAAGAGTTCGGTGTTCTCAAAGGTGGGGGTGCGGATCTCGCCGAAGCCGTAGTTTTTCGCCTCTTCGCGCATCAGCGTTTCGATCATGCGGTAGAGCGGCGTTTCGTCGGGCAGGACGTCGATCGTCCCTTTGATTTTCTGGATCATGGTTTATCGTTCTCCTTGCGGTAATGGGTAAAGGTCAGGTCAGGGAAGATCGGCTTCCCGGTGGGAAAGGCCGTCGAGCAGGCGGTCGAGGATCTGTTTCAGCCGGTCGGTCCGTCCGGTCACTTCGAGCATTCCGAGCAGGGCTTCGAGCGCCGTGGCGCGGCGGTAGTCCGGGGCGGAGACGTGGCGCGGACGGTTCAGGTGGCGCGAGTTGGATGCGCGGCGCGCGACAGCCCTCTCGTCTTCGTCAAGGTCGGGCTCGATCAGAAGGAATCCCTCGGACTGCGCTGCCGCCGTCACGTAGGCGAGCGTCAGTTGCGACAGGCGTCCCGGATCGAAGATCCCGCGCGCGACCAGCATCGAGCGGACGGCGTGGGAGAAGATCGCGTCGCCGAGAAAGGCGAGCGCGAGGACGTCGGGGAGATCCGATTGACGGATCGGTTGGTTTTCCATAGCGTGTCTCCCGTTCCGGTCGGTTGTGGTCGATCCCAACACAAAAGGGACCGTCCGTCCGGTTTGTCCGGTCCCTTTCGTGCGTCCGGTCGGCGCTTTCCGCCCGGACGCTTATTTTCCGAACGCCTCTTTGAAGGCGGCGATCATTTCGGAGACGCTCCCGTGGAAGCGTGCGACGAGCAGCGCCGCGGCGCCGATCAGAGCGACGGCGAGGGTGATGCCGAGCAGGAAGAGCGCGACCTTCAAGCCGGCGAAGCGCCCGCCCTCGTGCAGGTTGTAGTCGGGATCGTCTTCCGCAAACGCCGCCCCGACGCGGGTGGGCTCGGTGCGTCTTGCGAGTTCCGCTTCAAGATCGCGGTTCTCCCTTTCGAGATCGTCGATCCGGCGGCGGTTGACCTCCTCGCGCTGACGCGCGAGTTCGGTGTAGGTCACGGGGACGGGACCGTCCTTCTTGCCGAAACGACGGTCGGCTTTCGCGGCGTAGTCCCGCAGCCGTTCCATGGTCGGGGTGTCGGCGCAGCAGAGCGCGAGCAGGTAATACCGGTTGTCGGAGAAGGTCGTCTTCGCCTTCGCAAGGTCGCGTTCCTCGCGGAGCCCGAGCGAGACCAGAAGCAGACCGATATAGACCGAGCAGTCGGCGGGATCGTCGTCGCGGACGCGCTCGAAGCACGCCTGCGCCTGCTCCCATTTCCTGCGTTTCAGGTACTTGTAGCCGCGTTTCAGCGTCTTTTCGTGTTCGGGTTTGGACTGCCCGAGTTTGCGCCCGGGCGCGGCGGCAGCCGCCTTGACGGCGTAGACGTCGAGTTTGACGCGGCGCTGTTCGGCGTGATCGCCCGACGCACGGTAGAGCGCCTCGCGGTCGCGCAGGTTCTGGTCAACTTCCGCGTTCTCGATCGCAGCCCATTCGGCGCTCGTCTTCACGCCGGCTTTCGCGGCGCGTTTATCCGCCTGATCGGCGTACTTGGCAAGACGGCGGCGCGTCTTGCCCTTCCCGAAGTGGTAGGCGAGGATATAGTCGGAATTGTCGCGGATCGGCACGCTGACCTTCCCGAGTTCCGACGGTTTGCGGCAGGAATAGGTGCAGAGCAGACGCGCGAGGTACGCGCCGGCAAAGTCGGGCGACCGCTGGAGCAGGTCGTCGAGGATCGCGCGCGCCTTGGCGTATTTGTCGCGTTTGATAAAGCGCGTCGCTTCGGCAAGGGCGTCGTCCTCTTCCTTGACCTTGGCGTGCGTCCCGGCGATGACGGCGTTCTTGTTGCGGCGCTCGGCGTCCTCGGTCAGGGTGTCGCGGCGCGCAATGCGGCGGTCTTCAACGCGCTTCTTTTCGGCGCGCGTGGATTGTTCGGTTGCCTTCGCCGACACGACGCCGAGGCGTTTGTCGACCTTCCCGGCGGCTTTGGTCAGGCGGTTGCGCGCATCGGGCGTCGAGAAACGAACCGCGAGGAAGAAGGTTTCGTCGCCCGAGAAGGAGCGGCGGCTCTTCTTGAGGTCCTTTTCGCGTTTCAGTTGCAGATCGCAGAGCAGTCTGCCGACGTACGCCTCGCCGTTGGCGGGATCGAGCGCGAGAATCTCGCCGTAGACCTCGTCGGCGCGGGCGAACTTGCAGTGCTTATGCAGTTTGCGGGCGCGCACGAAGAGCGGCGCGAGTTTGGCTTCGGTATCGCGGAGTTCCGATACGTAATATTCGTTGTTGGCGACCACGCCCTCGGCGTCGCGCATCGCGGCGCGCAGGCGGATCACTTCTTCCTCTTTGGCGTGCAGGCGCGCGAGCAGTTCGGCGCGGCGTTCGGACGACGCAAGCGCGTTCTCCTTCGCCAGTTCCGCCGCCTCGATCCGCGTCAGGTAGACCTCGCGTTCCGCGGCGCGGAGCCGCGCGGAGATCTCCTCGGGGGTGAGCCGGGAGAGGTCGTAAACGCCGTACGTCCCGTAGGCGAGCATCCGTTCGATGCCGTCGAGACGATGGTTCATTTCGGCGCGCATTTCCTGCAATCCCGCACCGGTCGCGTTCGACGCGCCGGCGTCAACCGGCGGAAGCACCACGATCCCCGCGGCGCTCGAAACCGGCGTCTGCCCCGCCGAGGCAAGGTAACGCTCGAGGCGGCGGCGCATCACACGCGAGCCGTAGTGCATCGCGAGCAGGAAGTTGGGATCGGTCCCGAAGGGTTCCTTACAATGCGCGAGTTTCTTTTCCTGTTTCAGTTTCAGCGAAACGAGCAGCAGCCCGAGGTAGGCGTCGGC
>CAMZBE010000181.1 GCA_947304475.1 uncultured Clostridia bacterium | reverse complement strand
GGTGTCCAAGAAAACGTCCTACGTCGTCGCAGGCGCGGAAGCGGGTTCCAAACTCACCAAAGCGGAGGCCCTCGACGTCCCCGTAATCGACGAGGAAGCCCTGCTGACCATGCTCGGAAAACAATAAATCCAAAAGCAAAAGGGACCGGAAAAATCCGGTCCCTCTTTTTGTTTTTCGGTTCAACCGAGGTTCAGTTTCTTTTCGGTCAGGCGGACGTTGAAGAAATACAGTCCGACCGAGATACCGATCCGCATCAGGATCTCGATGAGCAAAAAGAACTGCATGGGGAGTCCGTTCTCCAGCGCTTGCATCGACATAAGCCCGGCGAAGCCGCCCGAGATCGCGAGTTCAACGAGCGAGATGAAGGTCGAAACGGCGGAGTTGGTGACGAAGCAGAAGAGAACGCTGCCCCAGACCTTTCCCTTCCCCTGGAAGATCGCGGCGCCGAGCGTCACGCCGAGGTAGAGAATCGAGAACTGCAGAACGATCCAGACGAGGACGTACAGAATGATTTCGATCAGGATCAGCGCCGTCTGCCCGGAAAGATCCGAGATGAAGTTCATAATGTCGACGAGCACCATCGCATAGCCGCGGAAGGGATTGCCCGCGTTCGCGATCCCCCCGAAGACGAAAACGACCGAGAAGAACAGGACGACGAGATAGGACGCCTCGGCAAGGAACGCGCAGAGCAGTTTCGAGAAGATCATCGTTCTGCGCTTCACGGGGAGCATCAGCGTCAGATAGCCGCTGTCGGAATAGAGCCCGGAATAGTAGCGGATGACGAGCATGATCGGGAGCACCGCTACCGAGAGCACGAGCGCCAGGATGACGAAACCGATCATGGAAGATAACCCGAGGGAAAACAGGATCTGTTTCGGCCCCATGAACGTGGTGATCCAGAAAAGGAACCCGCCGATTCCCGAAAGGACCGGAGTGAACAAAAGCAGCGGAATCAGAAACCGCCGGATCGACAGAAAATCGTATTTCAAAAGTTTCTTTAACATCTGAACGCCTCCCGGAACATCTCGTCAAGCGTTTTGCCCTCTCTCTGCCTTGCCTCGTCGGCGCTGTCGTAGCAGAGCAGGCGCCCCTCGCGGATAAAGATGAACTCGTCGACCACCTCTTCGACGTCGGCGATCAAGTGCGTCGAGATCAGAACCGTCGAGTCGGGGGCGTGACAGGTCAGGATGGTGCGCAGGATATACTCGCGCGCCGCGGGATCGACGCCCGAGATGGGCTCGTCGAGCAGGTAGAGTTTCGCCGCACGCGACATCACGAGCGAGAGTTGAACCTTCTCGCGCATACCCTTCGAGAGTTTGCCGAGCGGCTTATCGAACGGAATGCCGAGGTCGGCAAGCATGGCTTCCGCCTTCGGACGGTCGAAATCGGCGAAAAAATCGGCGAAATACGAGATCGCCTGTTCGGTCGTCATCCAACGGGGAATGCTGATCCTGTCGGGCAGGTAGGCGACCATTCCGCGCGACTCCTCGCCGGGCGGGCAGCCGAGGATCGAGACGCTTCCCGCGTTCGGGGAGAGCAGTCCCGCGATGATCTTAAGCAGCGTCGTTTTGCCACTCCCGTTCGGGCCGAGCAGCGCCACGATCTTCCCCGCCGGAAGGGTGAGCGAAAAATCGGAGAGCGACGGGAAACTGCCGTAGAACTTCGTGATCCCGGAGATCGACAGCAACGGTTGTTCTTGCATGGGAAAACTCCTTTCTTCGCGGCAAGCCGCGGACGATATAATCATACCGCATTTTCGCCGATCTGTCAAGTGAAACCTCTTTTTTCGGGAAAACGCTTGCAATCGGGATCGGATAAGAGTATAATATAGGAGAAAAAAGCAGGGAGCCACGCGCCCCCGGGAAAGAGAACGAAATGAGTACGTTTCACCTTGTCGATCACCCCCTGATCACGCACAAACTGACCATCATGCGCCAGATTGAGACCAGTTCGAAGGATTTCCGCGATCTGCTCGACGAGATTTCGATGCTGATGGGCTTCGAGATCACCCGTGACCTTCCGCTCGAGGACGTGGAGATCGAAACCCCGATCTGCAAGACCAAGGCGAAGCGCATTTCGGGCAAGAAACTGGCGATCGTCCCGATCCTGCGCGCAGGGCTGGGTATGGTGGACGGGCTTCTGCGCCTGGTCCCCGTCGCCCGCATCGGGCATATCGGTCTGTACCGTGATCCCGACACCCACGAACCGGTCGAATACTACTGCAAGATGCCGCCCGATATCGAGAATCGTCTCGTTATTCTGGTCGATCCGATGCTCGCGACCGGCGGCAGCGCGTCCGACGCGATCACCAAACTGAAGGAGAGAGGATGCCACGGCAATATCGTGATGATGTGCCTGGTCGCCGCTCCCGAGGGCGTCGCCCGTCTGCAGAAGGATCACCCCGACGTCGACGTTTACGCCGCCGCGCTCGACGAGAAACTGAACGAACACTGCTACATCGTCCCCGGTCTCGGCGACGCCGGCGACCGTCTCTTCGGAACCAAATAAAATGCGTACTCTGACGATCGGTCAGAACGACGCGGGGCAGCGCCTTGATAAGTTTCTTACCAAGGCGCTGCCCCGTATGCCGAAATCGCTGCTTTACAAGTCGGTGCGAACCAAGAAGATCAAGGTCAACCGCCACCGTGCCGAACCCGAACAGATCCTTTGCGAGGGCGACGAACTCCAACTCTTTCTCCCCGACGACCTTTTCGACCGGACGGGCGACGCCGACACCAAGGCGGAACTGTCGCGGATCCGGGGAGAGGTGCCGATCCTCTACGAGGACGACAACCTGGTTCTGCTCGACAAGCGCCCGGGCGTCGCGGTCCACGAGGACGACAAAGGATCCGCCGACACCCTGCTCTCCGCCCTGCGCGCCTACCTGTTCCGGCGCGGCGAGTACGATCCCGAGAAGGAACAATCCTTCGCCCCCTCGCTCTGTAACCGGATCGACCGCAACACCGGCGGGATCGTCATCGCAGCGAAGAACGCGGAAACGCTTCGCGTAATGAACGAACGGATCCGCCGCCGCGTGATGGGAAAGTACTATCTCGCCGCCGTCCACGGCGTACCCGAAGAACGCGAAGCGACGCTCCGCGGTTACCTCGTCAAGGACGAAAAAAGGAAGGAAGTCACGGTTTTTCGGGAGAACCCCCCGAAAAACGCCAAGGAGATCGCCACCCGCTACCGCGTTCTGGCAACCTCCCCCGACGGAAAACTGGCGCTGCTCGAGGTGGAACTTCTGACCGGGCGGACGCACCAGATCCGGGCGCACCTGGCGTCGATCGGACACCCGCTCCTCGGCGAGGGCAAGTACGCCGAGAACCGGGAGGACCGCGCGAGGGGCTTCCGCTTTCAGGCACTGACGGCGTACCGTCTGGTCTTTCCCGAACCGCAGGGAGACACGCTCGACTACCTCTCGGGTAAGGTCTTCACCGTCCCGCGCGCGAGCGTGCGCTTCCTGTCCCTCTTCCCCGGCGCCGGGGATACGGTTTTTCCGGCTGATCCCCAAAGAAAGGATGAACCCAAATGAAACTCTCGACCAGCACCGGCGACTTCAAGCGCGTCGGCGAAACCATGCCCGAACGGATCGCCCTGATCGCCGAAGCGGGCTTCCGGCATATCAATCTCGAACTGACCGACGAGGTCGGGCGGCTGGACGGCGACGACTGGAAAGAGAAGGTCGCCGCGATCGCCGCCGCGCTGAAACAGAACGGTGCCGA
>CAMZBE010000180.1 GCA_947304475.1 uncultured Clostridia bacterium | reverse complement strand
CCGGGACGCGTACGCGAAAAAAAACGCTCCGTTCATTTTGCGCGGTCTTCTTCAATACGACGGGGAACGGACGGCGCTATCCGACGAAGGACTTTACGTCAGTTCGGCTCTGCTCCGGGAACTTCTTCCTTGACGGAAGATCGTGTTCCCCCTTGACAGGGACGGCAAATAATGATAGAATAAAACCGAAGGAAACAAGCAAAACTGTAAAAGGAGAAAACACGATGGCAGAACAGGAAATGAACCTTCCCGAAGAGGAAGAAGAGGTCGACGTCTTTACCCTGACCGACGAAGAAGGCAACGAGGAACAGTTTGAGATCCTCGGATCTATCGAGTTCGAAGGTAAGGTGTACTACGCCATGACCAGCGTCGAAGAAAAGAACGACGAATACGTGATCCTTCGCCTCGAGGGCGAGGAAGGCGACGACGTGACGCTCGTGACGATCGACTACGACGCCGACGGTTCCGAAGATCAGTAAGTTTTTTAAACCTGCTTGGTTAGTGATAGACCGGAGTTTGGACCTACAATTCTTTTAAGGGAGCCCGGCTTACCCTGATGGGATGCAGACCTCCCGGCGGGAGCCGACTTGTTCCGCTGCCCGTTCGGACGCTGGGAGCAACAAAGTCAGGGACGAAGGCATCCACCCTGTACTGACAGGGTCAGAATTTCCGGCTACACGGCCCGGCGGGGATGATACGCCCCGTTCCAGAACCGGGCGAACGAATATACGGACGGGTTTTCACCCGTCCGTATTTTGTCTTTCGGAAACTGTCGCGGTTTTTAAAAAGCAGACCGTCCGAGTGCGGTCTGCTTTTGGTTATACACTGCGGAAACCTCTGCCGACGATCTCGCTTGAGTTCAGGATGATGACGAACGCCTTCGGGTCGATCTCCCGGACCGCGCGGCGGAGACGGATGCCCTCGATCCTGCGGCAGACGGTCACGAGCGTGGGTTTGGAATCGTGGGAATAGCCGCCCGTCGCGTCGAGGATGGTGGTCGTATGGCCCATCTTCTCGATGATATGGCGGCTGATTTCGTCGGGTTTCTCGGTCACGATCAAAAAACACTTGCAGACCGAAAGCGACTCGATCACGCTGTCGACCAAAAACGCCTTCGCAAACAGACCGAGCAGGGAGAACAGTCCCGCCGTCACCCCGAAAACGAAGAACGAAGAGCAGGCGATGAGGAAGTCGGTGCAGAGCAGGGCTTTTCCCGTGTCGAGCCGCGTGTATTTCTTCAGGATCAGCGCGACGATATCGGTCCCGCCAGAGGACGCGTTCACGTAGAACAAGATCGACGAGCCGATCGAGGTGAGCAGGATGGCGTAAACCAGTTCGAGAAAAGGTTGGTTCGTGATCGGATGATCAAGCGGGATCCATTTTTCAAGCCCAAGCGTTTCGAGCGAGAAGAGCAGACTGCAGAAGACCGTCCGGACGCTGAAACTCTTTCCGACGACGAAAAAACCGATGATAAGAAGAAGGACGTTGATCGCCGTGATCAGCGTGCCGGGCGTGACGTAGGCGTTCGGGATCGCCTTGCCGAGCACGGTCGAGATACCGCTGACCCCGCCGGTCGAAAATCCGTTCGGGATCTTGAAAAAGTAGACGCCGACCGCGATCATCGACGAACCGAGGATCATCACGGGGATCCGGAGCAGAAGAGATCCTTTAGCGGTTTTCATCTCTTTATTCCTCTTTCGGATCTTCCGGTTCGGCGGGGGCTTCCGGGATCTGTTCCGCCTTCGGACGCGGGGGATCTGCGGTCACGGTGGTAAACCCGTTTCCGTGGACGTCGGCGACCGAGTGTACGACGGTAAAGGCGGTGGGATCGATCGAGCGGATCAGTTGCTGTACGCGGTAGAGTTGCCGTGTCGACACGACCGTCATCACGAGGTCGCATTCCCTCTGCAGGTAGCCGGTTTTCCCGTGCAGGAGCGTCACGCCGCGGCTCATCTCGGAGATGATCGCCTCGGTCAACTCTTCGGGTTTGTTCGTGACGATGGTGATCTGCATCTTCTGTCGCCCGACGAGGAGCACTTTGTCGATCAGGACCGTGTAGATCAGAACGAGGATCAGTCCGTAAAGGACCTGCTCTTTATCGGAGAAGAACGCCTGGAGGATCAGGATCAGGACGTCGAACGCCCAGATCGCGAGCGACACCGGAACGTGCAGGTATTTGTTCGCGATCAGCGGCGGGATATCGGTGCCGCCGGTCGAGGAACCGCAGCGAAGCACCGTTCCGACCGCAAGACCGATCAGCAGTCCCGCGTAGATGGTCGAGAGCATAAGATTGTCGGTCAGATGCACCTTCAGAAGGTGGGGTTCGAGGATCGTATAAAACAACGGATAACTGATCGAACTGACCAGCGTCGTGAGCGAAAAGCGACGACCGAGAAAAATCAGACCGATCACGAACATCACGGCGTAGAAGATATTGGTGAAGACGGCGATGGGGAAGCCGCTGACCTTATTGACGAAGATGGCGATACCGGCGGTCCCGCAGGTGATCAAACCGTTCGGCACGATGAAAAGCGCGGTCGCGGCGGCGTAGACGGCGTTTGCGATGACGACCGCGATGATCTCAAACGTCAGGCGAAGAGACGGATTTTTCAAAAACACAGCTGTCTCCTTTTCCCCGAAACGAAAACCCGGGCGGCGTCCGCTATGTGAACAGGTCTGCCGTCCGGGTGGTTATCCTCAGGGATTTACTTGTTAATCTTATCGAGGATCTTTTCAAGCAGTTCGGTCTGCTTGGCGCTGGTTTCGTAGAACGCCTTGAGTTGCGCCTCTTTTTCTGCGACGGCAGCGGCTGCCTCGGCGTCGGCTTTCGCCTTCTCTTCGGCGGCTGCGGCGGCTTCGGCTTCGGCGATCTTCTTGGCTTCCTCTGCTTTCTGCTTCTCACGGAAGGCGAGACGATCCTGCGAAGCGCGGATGACGCGGACCATAATGAAGATGGTTAGCGCGATGATCAGGAAATTGACGATCGCCTGCAGGAACAGACCGTACTGGATGTGTCCTGCGCCGGTCCCTTCGACAATGACTTCCAGATTGGTTTCGGGATCAGTCACGTAATCCGGTTTCTTGATCCAGACGTCAAGGTCGGCAAGCGACGCTTTGCCGGTGAGCATACCGACGAGAGGCATGATGATATTATTGACGAGCGAGGTGATGATGGCGTTGAACGCGCCGCCGATGACGACCGCAACAGCCAGATCAAGGATATTGCCTTTGGTTATGAATGCTTTGAAATCCTTAAAAAACGACGTTTTTTTCTTCTCTTTGTTCTTTTTCATTTTTGCGTTGGATCTCCTTCCGTTTAAATCGTTCGGGCATACTTGAGGTTACCATTTTTAATATACACCAAAAAAAGCGAAAAGTCAACCCCCGAAGCCAAAACGGGGGCGTTTTCCGCACGCGAAATAAAAAGTCCGTTTTATGGAACGCAACACGTTGTAGAATGTGGTCGTAAAAAGAAAAAGGAGACGACCGAAATGAAAAAAAGAACGCAAAAAAAGGGAAGAAGTTACCGGCTTCTCGGAGTCGTGACCGTCCTTGCGATCCTGGTTTCGCTTTTGCTCGGGTTCCTTGTCTCGGAGGACGCGTGCCTGGCGGCGTTCTTTGTCGGCGCGACGGCGATCACCTTCGGCGCGATCCTGTCCTTCGGCATCGAGAGCGCGGCGGAGGTCCGGCGCGAGCGGAACGAGGCGGCAGACGTCGCGTCGGTTTCCCGGAAAATCC
>CAMZBE010000179.1 GCA_947304475.1 uncultured Clostridia bacterium | reverse complement strand
TTTACCATTACCACGACGCCAAGGTTTCGCGCGTCGAGGCGGTGCTGGCACGCGGCGACCGTCGGCTCGCGCCCTCGCTCGTTCTCGCCGCCCGCGAGGGTTCGGCGTACTCGGCGTGGAGCGAGCATTTCGACTACGACAAGTGGATGGAGTATTTTGCCCGCACGGGCGTCGATCCCGCCTTCTACGCCAACCGCACCTTCGGTCTTGACGAAGTTCTGCCGTGGGATCTGATCGACTGCGGCGTGACCAAAGACTACTTGAAACGCGAGCGCGCACGCGCCTACGCGGAAAAAACGACGCCCTGCTGCGCCGAACACTGTAACGGCTGCGGGGCGGACCGGTTAGGGGGGAATACCAGATGGTGCCCGAAGAAAAAGTGAACCGTCCCTGCGACAACACCCCGATCCGACTGCGCTTTTGGTTCCGCAAGGTCGGACGGCTCCGCTACATTTCGCACCTCGAACTGGTGCGCACGGTCTCGAAGGCGGCGACGCGCGCCGGGATCCCCTGCTGGTTCACGCAGGGGTTCAATCCCGTGCCCAAAATCGTTTTCGGAACCCCGATGTCGGTCGGAATGGAGAGCGAATGTGAACTGATGGAACTGCGGCTGACCGAGCGGATCGATCCCGCCGACGCCCTCGCGCGCTTGAACGCCGCCACTCCCGCCGAACTGACTTTTCTCGACGCGTATTACCCCGACAACAAACTGACCGACCAGTGTTTCGCCGAATACGAGATCCTGCTCCGCACAGAGCGGGACGCGGAACGACTCGCCGAAGCATTCCGCCGCCTGCTTGCCGATCCGACGCTCACCTGCCGGAACCTGACGCACGGGAAGGCGAGCGAGCGCGTCGTCGGAAAGCAGACGGGCGACGCGAAGGTAGAGGTGACGGGGGAGCATACGCTCCGCCTGACCATGACGCTCGGGACTTCGCAGGGCGAGTTTCTGAACCCCGATTACGTGATGATCGCGCTTGATCAGCAAATCGGTTTTCTCGACGGCTCGCCGCTCGAAAACACCTATCTCATCCGTCGCATCGCGGCGCTCGATAAGGACAAAAAAGCGTTCAGATAAGGATAAGCCTATGCAAACGATAACCGAAAAAAAACGAAAACCGTCCGCCCTCGACTCTACGGGGTTCGTTCTCCTTTCCGAGTACGTTCCCGACGTATTGCAGGAGATCCGCTACTACACCGCGTACAATTTCGTCGGAGAGCGGATCGACGGATACGAAGAACCTTGCGCCATTCTGACAAGAGAAGCGGCTGCCGCCCTGAAACGCGCGAGCGACGAATGCCGTTCTCTCGGATACCGTTTGAAAGTGTTCGACGCATACCGTCCGGCGCGGGCGGTCGCGCATTTCGTCCGGTGGGCAAGCGACGTCTCCGACGAAAGAATGAAAAGCGTTTTCTATCCCGATCTCGATAAACGGGATCTCTTTGAAAAAGGGTATATCTCGGAAAAATCGGGGCACAGCCGGGGAAGCGCCGTCGATCTGACGCTTCTCTCCGAAGAGACGGGGGAGGCGCTCGATATGGGAGGTTCCTTCGATTTTCTGAACGAGATCTCACACCCCGATTATCGCGGGATAACCGAAAAACAATACGAAAACCGGATGCTTCTCCGGCGTATTATGACGCGGAACGGGTTTCAGCCGATCGATTGCGAATGGTGGCACTTCTATCTGAGCGACGAACCCTACCCCGATACCTATTTCGATTTTCCGGTTTCGTCGGCGTATCTGAAAGAGCACGCGGCGCGCTGATCAGTTTTACAAAGAAAGGAACGAACTATGGAACAAAGGATCACCGAAGCGACCGCCCTGCTCTCGACCGCGGCTCTTCAGAACAATTTTCTCCGCCTGACGCGCGCCGCAGGCGTCGCCCCCGAAAACGCCTTCGCGCTCGTCAAGGCGAACGCCTACGGGCACGGCGCGCGCGAGGTCGCCCTCCGGCTTACCGCGGTCGGCGCCCGTCGGTTTGCCGTCGCGCGGCTGTCGGAGGCGATCGAGGTCAGGGAAGCGATCCCCGACTGCGAGATCCTGATCCTCGCGCCGACCAACCCGGTCCTGACGTCAGAGTTGCTCGCGGGCGACTTTACGCAGGTCGTCAACTGCAGGGAGTACGCCGACGAACTCTCCGCCCGCGTCCCCGAAGATAAGCGGCTGAAGATCGTGTTCGCCGTCGATACCGGTATGGGACGGCTCGGTTTTCCCGCCGTCTCTGGCAACCCGACCGAAGAGATCCTTGCGGTCGTGAAAAACCGCCGGCTCCTTCCCACGTCGATCTACACCCATATCCCCGACGCCGACGTTGACGGGGGTTTGGCTGAAAAATCGATCGGGATCTTCCGCGGTGTGCTGAACGAACTTGCCGCAAAGGGGCTGTCGCTCCCGGCGCATTTTGCCAACAGCGCCTCGATTTTGCGTTTCGGCGCCGCCGCGCAGCCGATCATCCGCCCGGGACTTTCGCTTTACGGATACAACCCCGCACCGCATCTTCCCGATCCCGGGCTGGTCCCCGTAATGCGCCTCTGCGCCCCGATCTTGCAGGTGCGGACGTTCGCGCTGGGCGAGACGGTCGGATACTACCGTACCTACCGGATCGATAAGCCCACGCGCGTCGCTCTCGTCGGGATCGGATACGCCGACGGTTTTCTGCGCTCCTGTTCGGGCGGACTTGTGACGGTACACGGTGCGCGGTGTCCTCTCGTCGGGCGGATCTCGATGGACCTTTCCTCGATCGCGCTGCCCGACGGTCTTGACGTCAAGCCGGGCGATCACGCCGTCCTTTTCGGAAACGAACAGGCGGATCTTATCGCGCTCTCCGAGCACGCCGGATCGATCCCGAACGAAATGCTCGCAGGACTGACCGCCCGCGTCAAGCGCGTTTGGGAAGAGTGAAAGTATGTCGCGCGGGAGCCCCTGCGCCCCTGCGCGACGCGGAAGAGACCGAAAGGATTGTCCGTTGTTCTTCGCACCGTTTTCGTGCCGCCGGCACGGAGCATAACACGAGCGCCTGATGCAATACGCATCAGGCGCTCATATCACGCGGAACGATAACGTCGTTCCGCATTATTATTCCGCCAGCATATTCCGAAACGACAGGGGAGAGTTGCCGAGGGTTTCGCGGAAAATGCGGTAAAAGTACTGCATACTGAAAAAGCCGGACCGCTCCGCGACCTCGGAGACCGGGAGCGTCGTTTCGGCGAGCAGGACCAGCGCGTGGTGAAGCCGGACGCGGTTGATATACTCGACCGGCGGCACGCCGACTCCCTCGCGGAAAATGCGCGTGAAGTGGTCGGGGGTAAGGCAGAGTTCGGCGGCAAGCGAGGGAATGGTCATCTTGCCGGCGTAGTCGTTTTCGATGCGGTCAAGCACCGGTTTCATCCGCATAATGTTGTGGTAGACCACGCGGTCGTCACCGCGCTTTTCGCCGCCGTAGTGGCGGAGCAGTTCGGTCATCATCAGGTAGAGGTTGGCGCGGATCGGCATCGCGTAGCAGACCTCGTGCGCCTCGTACTCGTCCTGCGCCGCGTCCATCAGGGCGGTCAGTTTCGCGTGCAGGGGATGTTCGGCGGTGAAGGTGAAGAGCAGGTTCTTTGCCTGCACGGTCAGCATATAGAGCAGTTCGGACTCGATCGTGTCCATATTCTGCGACAGGATCGACTCGTGAAAGGTCATCAGCCGGACCTCGGCGGGACCGTCGACGGTCTCGCAGGACAGGAGCCGCGAGGGCGCGACGAAGAGGATCTCGCCTTCCG
>CAMZBE010000178.1 GCA_947304475.1 uncultured Clostridia bacterium | reverse complement strand
ACGCTGCCGGTTGGGGTGGCGGACGCGGCGACGCTCCGTACCTCTACGACTCCGAGTGGCAGACTCTGGGCGGCTGGCACCGTCTGGGCTTCCGGTATCACCAGGAAGTTGAGTCGGTAAGCGGCAGTGACGTCACGTACGCCGGTTACACCGAACTCTATATCGACGGTGTGAAGGTCTGGAAAGTTCTTACCGCTATGCAGGGATTCTCCTACAAAGAAAATGGTGTAACGAAGTATAAGAGTTTGAAAGAGAACAATCTGCTTCTCTGGACTGCGACCGCGGAAGACGGTGTGATCACCGGTTATACCGACAACGACGACGTGAGAGTCGGACTGCGGCTTGACAACCTTGCCGGATCCTCCCAGAGCGTTTACGTCGGTATCGACGACGTTCAGTGGAACTGCGGCGACGGTTTCGTCCATCCTGTCGTTCGCGTTGAAAATCCGAAACCCGTGAAGATCACGCTTCCCGACGGCAACGAATACGACGGCGCGATGTACTACACCTATCCTCACGCTCACGTCTGGGATGAGGACTACGAAGTGACCGAAGAGGCAACGCTTCTCGAGGACGGCGTCAAGATCGACCACTGCACGATCTGCGGCGAAACCCGTGAGACCGCGGTTGCGGACGTTCCGTACGTCATCAGTTCGAATATGGACCAGACCGCGCGCACCGCGTACAACACCGCGAACGGCGTCGACTGGCTCAACCATACTGATCAGCCCTCCGGTATCATGATCAAGAAGAGCATCAACGACATCAAGGCAGCCGATCAGCACTACTATCCGACCGAAGGGAACGATCAGGGCAACGACCTGTTGGTCGAGGTTTCCTACCTCTGGAACAATACCTGCTCGGTGTATTCTTGGCAGACGCTGACCTTTGCACACGTTGACGGTTGGGACGTGTTCAACTGCGGCGCCAACGTCTCCCCGAAAGTGAGAGACGGCTACACCTACGATTTAATCACCCCGACGCCTGCCGAAATTGAAGCGGACGCGTCCGTGAAGACTCCTTCCATCGGCGGGTACGGCTGGCACCGTCTCGGTTTCCGCGTCCATCAGGAAGCGGCGATCGTCGCTGACGCTGTCAAGTACACCTATATCGCTTCCGCTTACGTGGACGGCGCGCTGGTTCTCTCGTACGACGCTACCGACTACGTCGTGAGACGTAATCCGACCGGTACGGTCACCGCGCTGCTCTACACGGCGAAGATCGAGGAAGGCAATCTGGTTTACTTCGACATCGGCGCCAACCCCGACAGCACCTACAAGACCAGTTACGCGGTTCTGATGTTTGAAGAGTTCTTCAACAAGAAAGACGCGTACTGCGTGTTCACCGACCTGAGCATGACCTGCGGCCATTCCTTCGTCCAGGACGTTGTGAAGGTTGCTGATCCCACCGACGCGCCCTTCGAGATCGCGGAAGGTGTGGAAGTGTCCGGAAAGATCTGGTATCGTTTCGCCGACTAATCAAACATCGGCACACGATCGACGGGAACCCCGGCGCTCGTAAACTCGCGCCGGGGAACCCCCACCGGCACAGACCGGAAAACGAATGGGATTATACTCTTGGTCCCGAATACCCGGTTCTGTGTCGTCCCTTGCACAGCAAAACGCAATTAAGGAAGAAAGCCGCCCCTCGGGGCGGCTTTCTCCTTTTTATTGAACGCGTTTGTTGCGGGAGGAGGCGGGACGGCGTCCTCGACGTCCCGAAACGAATGTCTTCACCCTTGTCGGTTTGCGCCGTAGGGGACGGCGTCCTCGACGTCCCGAAACGTTTGTTAAAACAGGATCACGCCGTCCAGTTGGTCGGTATTGCAGACGTCGTAGGCGCACATGGTACCGATCTTCGAGCGATCCATCAGCATAATGGAGACCTTTGATTTCCGGACGGCGATCTTCGCGATCTCGGCAAGATCCTCGTCGCTGTCGGTAACGCGCCCGTCGTCCGAGAGCGCCTCGCAGGACAGGAACGCGATGTCGGGGTTGATCTCTTTTAGGAACTCTTCCGCCTGTCTGCCCGACAAACTCTGCTCGTGCTCGTCGTACCTTCCGCCGGTCACACTGCAGGGAACGTGCATCTGCGCCAGGATCGAGAGCAGATAGATCGAATTGGTCACCACCCGGATATTCTTGTAGTTCGCCAGGTAGGGAAGGATATACGCCAGCGTCGACGAACTGTTGAAAAAGATCAACTGTCCGTCGGAAAGGAATCGCTTCGCCTGCGCGGCGAGGTGCTTTTTCTGTTCCTTGTTGATCTCCGAACGCAGGTTAACCGGATATTCGAGGTTGGAGAGGTGTTCGATCGCTCCGCCGTGCGTTCGTTTGAGTAACCCGGCTTTTTCCATCTTTTCCAGGTCACGCCGAATGGTCATTTCGCTGAAGAAAAGATCGCGCGAAAGTGCGGAAACACGCACCTGTCCCGTCTCGTTCAGTTTGAGAAGGATCGCCCGTTGCCGTTCGTTCAGTTCCATTTTGTACTCCTTGTGTTCTTTCTGCACCCATTATAACACGAAACGAACATTATTACAACAGATTTCGCATACTTTTGCAGAAAACCTGTTCGTTTAATGTTCGTTTTTCAATATATCGCACAACGATTGCAATAAACGACCATCGGTGATAAAATGATTTCAGGGGGGACGGTGCCGTCCTCCCAAACGTAGAAATAATTGGAGGAAATGGGAATGGAAACACCGATCCTTGGGAAAGTTGCCTTCATCACCGGTGCGGGCTACGGCGTCGGATGCGATCCGAAGCAGCAGGGCGAACACGCGCCGAATATGGGCGCCGCGATTGCGCAGCGGCTTGCGAAAATGGGGGCGGTTGTGGTTGCGACCGATATCAACGCGGAGACGGCGGCAACGACCGTTTCTTCGCTCGTGACTTACCCCGGAAACCCCGAACACAGCAGTTTCAAACTTGACGTTACCGACAAAGCGGAGATCGAAGCCGTGCTCGCCGAAGTGCAAAAGAAGTACGGGCGTCTTGACATCGTTTGCTGCAACGCGGGCGTGTCCTCGATGGCGCCGTTTGAAAAACTCACCGAAAAGGAATGGGATTTCAACGTCGACGTCAACATGAAGGGCGTTTTCCTCTGTATGCAGGCGGTCGTTCCTTATCTCAAGCGGGGCGGTCGGATCGTCAACACCTGCTCGATGGCGGCGATCAAACCCGATCCCACCCTCGCACACTATACCGCGTCCAAATTCGGCGTCCTCGGTCTCACAAAAGCGGCGGCGATCGGACTTGCCGGAAACGGTATTACGGTCAACTGTGTCTGTCCCGGCTGGGTGAAAACCCCCATGCAGGACCGCGAGATCGTCTGGGAAGGCGCGATGAAGGGCATCACTCCCGAAGAGGTGCGGCAGAGTTACATTGATCACACCCCGCTCGGACGGCTCTGCTATCCCGAGGACGTGGCGAACGCCGTCGCGTTCTTCGTCCTGCCCGAATCCGACTTCATCACCGGAGAGGCGATGAACGTCTCGGGCGGCGCAAATCTTTGATTTCAAATAAAACTTGATATAAGGAGATTACTACAATGAGTTGGTTGAAAGAAGTTATCGGAACCGAGAAAGCCATTATCGCGATGCTCCACCTTGCCCCTCTGCCGGGCGATCCCCAGTTCAAGCGTGAGCAGGGAATGGACTACGCCATCGACCGCGCGCGCAAGGATCTGAAGGCGCTGCAGCGCGGCGGCGTCGACGCCATCATGTTCTCGAACGAATACTCCCTGCCGTATCTGACGAAGATGGAGCCGAT
>CAMZBE010000177.1 GCA_947304475.1 uncultured Clostridia bacterium | reverse complement strand
ACGCGGGCGAAGAGTTCCGCCGCCTCGAACACGTCGGTCTGCTTGACCGAGGTCGCTTCCATCAGACCGTCGTCGTAGAGTTGCGAAAGGATGCTGCTCATGCCGTGGTAGCGAAGACCGCCGGCGTGGTTCGGGGACGGAATGAAGTCGGAGCCGAGCGTATACATCTTCGCGAGCGGGCAGACCATGCCGGTGTCGCAGAAGTCGTAAGCGTAGACGCCGCGGGTGAAACTCGGGCAGGACGCCGGTTCGACCGCGATGATGCGGTAGTCGGCTTCGCCGCGCAGTTTCTCACCCATGAAGGGAGCGATCAGCCCGCCGAGGTTGGATCCTCCGCCGGCGCAGCCGATGATCATATCGGGCTTGATGCCGTACTTATCGAGCGCGGCTTTGGTTTCCAGACCGATGACCGACTGATGCAGCAGCACCTGGTTCAGCACGCTGCCGAGCACGTAGCGATAGCCCTCGCTCTTGACGGCGACCTCAACCGCCTCGGAGATCGCGCAGCCGAGCGAACCGGTCGTGCCGGGATGCGCCTCGAGGATCTTCTTGCCGACCTCGGTTTCCATCGAGGGGGACGGGGTGACCGACGCGCCGTAGGTGCGCATCACCTCGCGGCGGAAGGGCTTCTGCTCGTAGGAGACCTTGACCATGAAGACCTTGCAGTCCAGATCAAAGAACGAGCAAGCCATCGAGAGAGCCGTGCCCCACTGCCCGGCGCCCGTTTCGGTGGTCACTCCCTTGAGCCCCTGCTTCTTCGCGTAGTACGCCTGCGCGATCGCGGAGTTCAGTTTGTGGCTGCCGCTCGTGTTGTTGCCCTCGAACTTGTAGTAGATCTTCGCCGGGGTACCGAGTTTCTTCTCAAGGAAGTACGCGCGGACCAGCGGCGACGGACGGTACATCTTGTAGAAATTGTAGATCTCTTCCGGGATGTCGATATAGGGCGTCGTGTTGTCGAGTTCCTGCTTCACCAGTTCCGAGCAGAAGACCGCCTCGAGTTCTTCGGGCTTCATCGGCTCGCCGGTCCCGGGATTGAGCAGGGGCGCCGGTTTGTTCTTCATATCGGCGCGCAGGTTGTACCATTGTTTCGGGAGTTCGTTTTCGTTCAGATAGATTTTGTAGGGGATCTTGGTTTCTGCCATGGTTCTTTTCCTCCGTTTCTTGCTTTCGTTTCCGTCTCGTGTCGGGCAACAGGCGGAACGAAAAAAAACAAGACCTGTCCCCGATTTTGCCGGGACAGGTCTGAATACTACCTGCGGTGCCACCCTGCTTGACGCTTGCGCGCCCACTTTTGCATACGTGAATATGCCGACGTTTGATGACGGAGCGTCCGCTCCGGCTCGCATACTCGCCTTTCGGCTTTTCGATCCCGCTCTGCCTGCCGCGATCCCAGCGCCCGCGACTCTCTGGAAGACGATTTCGGGATTTACTTACCCTTCCTCATCGGTTTACTTGATTGTAGCACACCGCATTTCGCTTGTCAAGGGGTTTTCCAAAAAAAGTTTTTTCGGGCTCCGAGAGGGGAAAACCGCAAGATAAAACGAGGGGCGGGCATTTCTGCCCGCCCCGTTTCCTGAAAATCATTCGATCGGCAAACTTTGTTTTTCGACCGGCTTGGTCTGCTTCTTCGGCAGGGTAAGCGTCAGAACGCCGTTGTCAAGTTTCGCCTTGATGCCGTCGCGCTCGATCTCCGAGACGTCGAACGACCTGCTGTACTCGCCGAAGGTACGTTCGCAGCGCAGATAACCTTCCTGTTTCTCCTTGTCCTCGTACTCGGAGTGCCGCTCCGCCTTGATCGTCAGCGTGTCGCCCTCGATATCGAGGTGGATATCCTCCTTCGCAAAGCCGGGCAGATCGCACTCGACGAGATACTTGTCGCCCTGATCCCGGACGTCGGTCCGGAACGCCGCAAGTTCACGTCCGGAGAAGAAGCCGTCGAACGGATCGCCGAACAGCCGTCTCTCCACGTCCCGCATCTCGCGGAACGGATCGTAGGTCACACCGTTTTGATTTTTCCGATAAGGGGTAAGTCCGAACATAAAAATCCCTCCTTTGTTCGCGTCTGTTTCCCTCCCGCCTCGTTACTTTGCCGGGGAGGCTGGATCGGAACCGGTTTTCTTGTTGCCCATCGGGCATCACCTCGGTTTTCTTCCGCTTTCCGATTATAAGTATACCCCGGAATATTGCATATTATGTGAACGAACGTTGCATGAATTGTAAAAGTTAGCACTCTTTCATCGAGAGTGCTAAAACCGTCTTTCAAAAGGCGGCGACAACCGAAACTTGCACGAAAAAAGATTGACAAAATCGGTATGTTCCCATACAATATAGATATACGTTTTACCGTCTTGAAACGGGAAAGGAACACAGATGAGAACCGACCGACTGTCCCTGAAGATCCTTGCGCTGCTTCTTTTGATCGCGGCGCTCTTCGCGTTTGCGTCCTGCGACACAAAAACGGCGGAAACGACCGGGGCGACCACGGCGAACACCGCCGCCGACACGACCGCAGCGACGACGACGGCGGAACCGGCGAAGTACGTCATCCGTCTGAACGCCCCGGCAAACGCGTCGATCCATACCTCGCTGCAGGCGTCGTATCTTGCAGACGGCGATCCGACCAAGGTCGCGGATTATTTGAAAACGGCGTACTCCGCGCAGTCCGTCAACTACAACGACGAACCGGGAACCATCGAACTCGGTCGCCCTGTACCGATCACGCTGACCTGGGATATCGAGACCGAATTCTCGGTGAACGATATCCTGTTGTTCACGGTCCGCATCTGGCGCGGGAGCCGATCCGGGAAAGCGGCGGTCACGGCGACCGTCTCCAAATCGGCGCGGTCGTACGATCTCGTCAATCCCATGATCGGGGAAACCTACTACTGGATGGTCGTCGCGTACGGCGCCGACGGCGTATCCTACGCGTCGGAGACCGCCTCCTTCCAAACCGCCGCGCAAGGTCCGCGCAACCTATACGTCGACGGCGTGACCAACGTCCGCGATCTCGGCGGCTGGGCGACCGAGGACGGCGGGCGGATCCGGCAGGGACTGCTCTACCGGGGCGGACGGCTGGTGGAGAACAACAGTAAAACGAACGTTCTGGTCACCTCGGACGGGATCAAGACGATGCGCGACGAACTCGGGGTGAAATCCGAGATCGATCTGCGGCTGAAATCCCAGATCGGCGGGTTGTCGGCGTCGCCGCTCGGGAGCACGGTGAACTTTTATTCGCGTCCGATGGACGACGACTGGTCGGTCATGTTCTCGTCCGCCGAGAACCTGAAAAGCATTCGCGAAGTCTTCGCGATCCTCGCCGATAAGGCGAACTACCCGGTCTACTTCCACTGCTCGATCGGCACCGACCGCACCGGACTCATCGCGTGGTTGGTCAACGGGCTCTGCGGCGTGTCGGAAAACGACCTGTGGCGCGACTACCTGTTCTCGAATTTCGCTTTGATCAAACACAAGCGCGGCACCGGGATCAAAAGCGTCTACGTCGACAAACTGAAAACGGCGCCGGGCAGCACCTTCTCCGAACAAATCTACAACTATCTGAAGGACACGGTCAAGGTCCCCGAAGCCGATCTGAAGGCGGTCGTCCGCATTATGAAAGAGCCCGCGAAAGGCACCGACTGAACTCCTTCCGCACGCCCCGGGCGAACGCTCCGGTTTTTCTCCCATGACAAAAAATGTTCTTCTCCCGTAAATCGAGCCGTTTTCCTCGACAGGCTTTATGTTACAGAGCAGATTGATGGAGGTGATATCTTTTTTTATTGTCAGCGCTCCGAAATT
>CAMZBE010000176.1 GCA_947304475.1 uncultured Clostridia bacterium | reverse complement strand
GTGATCCGGTCAAAGACGAAGAAGAACAACGGGACGTCGGGGTTCCCGGTATCGAATACCGAAAGGAAGCGGCGCGTGACCTCGGAGACGGTCGCCTCGTCGTAGGCGGGGGTGATCTCGCCCGCCAGATACGCGTAGGTCGGCTTGGTTTGCGCCGCGTCGGCGTAGCCGGTTTTCCGTCCGGTCACGGTCCCCGTTCTGTGTTCCCGGTCGTTTTGCCAAACCGAAAAATCGTGGCACTCCCAGCGGTGGATCTGCCCGCCGCTGTAGTACCCCCGGTCGGCGTCGGATTGCGCGGGGTTGTAGATCAGAAGGCAGTTGTGCGCGACCGTCGCCTGGTGGTACCAGTAGTGGTGCGGATCGCCGTATTTATCGTAGGAACCCGTGTCGCCGGCGAGCATCGACCGATAAAAGATCTGAAACTGTCCCGCGTCGTTGTGCTCGTGGTTGGCGGCGGAGCGGCAGCCGATCTTCGCTAGAACCGCCGCCTGCCTCTCGTCCCAACCGTTGCGGGCGATGATCTGCCCGAGCCAGCCGCCGTTGTACTGGAGCAGCGGCAAACCCGCGTGACGGTCGGGCGCCGCCTTCACGCCGGACGAGGAGCAGATCAGGTAGAGTACGACGCTCCCGCCCGAGATTTGAAATACTCGAGTTGCGCCCGCGCCGTCGCGTCACAGAACAAATGCGACGAGAGCAGCGAGATCAACCCGAGGTTGATGAAGCGTTTGTCGGTCGTGTGATCGTCGCCCGACGCGAACGCCCATCCTGCGGGGAGTTCGTAGCCGTAAATCGAGCGTGCGACGCGCATCATATCGTGTTCGTCGTAAGGGATCTCGCCGAACGCCGTCCTGACGAGCAGCGCCGCAAAGAGGTCGGCGGTGTAGCGGAGTTGGATATAGAGCGACGTCCCCTGCGGATAGAGCCCCGCGCGGTAGAACTCGCGCCGGACCGGGACGTATTCGGAATAGAACCGCCCGCCGATAAAGTCCCACCACCCGGGATATTCGTCACAGATCGCGATGGCAAACGAAAGGTAGTCGCGCAGGATCTGCAGTTCGGTGCCGTGCCCCGAGATCGCGCCCTGCCCCGACGGGGGGAACCCGACCTCCATCTTCGCGCCCCGGTCGTTTTCACCCTCGCAGACCTTGTGCTGTACGCCCGCGACGATCTCGCGCCTGTCGGAATCGGTCAGCAGATCGTAGCACCAGTCGTAGACGCAGGCGGCGGTGAACATCACGAAGCCGAACTGGCGGCACTGGTCGCCCCCGACGTCGCGGAAATCCATGGTTTTCAGGGCGTTCTTCATCGCGTAGATCGCGCGAAGCCCCGAAAGACGGTCGCCGTTCGAGGCGTATTCTTCGGTACGTCTTCCTTGAAATTATGGAACTTGTCGTTCTTCTTTTCGGCAACGCCGAAATCCCCGTCGGTCGGATTGGCGACGAGTTCGCGGAAAAGAGAGACCGCTACGGCGTTTCGGGGATCGTTCTGCGCCGCCCGGATGCCGGTGATCTCCCCCGCGTTAAACAGAACGCGCGGGTGCTGCCCCCTTTTCGGTACGAAGGGCGGGGCGGGATAAGACTTTCCCGCCGCCGCCATAAGGTCTTCGGTCACCGTCTCCCCCCCGAAATCACAGGAGGTAAAGGCGGCGATCTTCTTTTTCAGATCGGTTTCCAGCCGTTTTCTTGCAAACAAACGCAGCATGGTCTCCCCCGTCCGGAAGATTTTTCTCCGTCAGTTCTTGGTCAGCGTCACGACGCACCCGGCGGGCGCCGTAAAGGTCAGGAACCCTCCGTCCTTTAGCGCGGTCAGTTTCCGACTCTGCCCGTCGACCGTGACGGTCCAACTTCCGTTTTTCACGCCCGAAATATAGTAGTTTACGTTCCCCGAGCCGGGAGCGGTGAAGGAGAAGCCGGTCTCGCGGCGCGTCGAGGACGTGACGAAAATCGCCGCGGTATTCCCGATGACGGCGCCGCAGACGTCGTCGGTCGTGATCGCCTGCGCCGTAAGATTCGGGTTCTTGTCCGCGTCGCAGACGTACATCACGTTCAGGAGCAGATCTATCTTATTGCCGGTCGCCGGGCTGATTTCAACGCGGCCCCAGAACTCGTCGTCGCGATCAGCGCCGTTGTTCAACTGAACGTAATTCGCGCCGTTTTGGTTCACCCAGTAGTTCTTGCCGGTACCGCCGATCTTGGTGATCGTGACGTTGTTGCCGATCACGTTCTGCAGAACCAGTTTGCCGCCGCCGTTGACCTCGGTGACGGTATTGCCCGAAACCGTCGGTTCGTTCTGGACGTGGAGCAGAAACGTCTTTTTAAAGGACGCGTTCTGCGCCGTGATGCTGTCGAACACGAAGAAAAACATCGGTACGTCGGCGTTTCCGGTGTCGAATACCGTGAGCATCCGGCGCGTGACGTTCGATACCGTCGAACTGTCGTAGGCGGGGGTGAGGTCGCCGGCGATATAGGCGTAGACCGGCTGCGTTTTCGCCGCGTCGGCGTAGCCCTCTTCGTGTCCCGTAACGGTGCCCGTGACATATTTGGTCCCGGTCTTCCACGCTTCGTAGTTGGAGGACGAGATTTCCCCGACTTTCCGGAATGTCTGCCCGCCGGTGTAGTACCCCTTGTAGGTGGAGGTGTCCGTCGCGTACGAGGGATTGTAGATCAGGAGACTGTTGTGCGCGATGGTCGCCTGGTGGTAGAAGTAGTGATGGTATTCCCCGTACTTGGCGTAGGCGCCGGTATCGCCCGCGAGAATTGCTTTGTAAAAGATCTGGAACTGACCGCAGTCAAGGTGGTCGTGGTTCCCCGTCGTTTTGACGCCGACCTTCATTAAGACCGCCGCCTGGTCGTTCTTCCAACTGTTCCGGGCGATGGTCTGCCCGAGCCAGCCGCCGTTATAGAGGATCAGAGACAGATCCGCGTGGCGGTCGGACGCCGCCTTCAGTCCCGACGAGGAGCAGATCAGGTACTCACTGACGCCCGCGTCGGCGATCACGCTTTCGTTTGCGAAGGTCGTATAGTTGCTCTTGTAATACTCAAGTTCTGCACGCATGGTCGCGTCGCCGAACAGGTGGGACGAGATCAGCGCGATGTGCGAATGATCGATGAAACTGCCGTCCGGAACGTGATCGTCGCCGGTGTTGAAACCGACGTAGAACCGTCCGTTATAAGTCCCCGGAAGTTCGTGGGAAAAGATCGTGCGGGCGACCTGTTTCATATTCTCCTCATCGTAGGGGATCGTACCCGTCGCAGCCCAGATCAGCCACGCCGAGTAGATGTCCGCGCCGTAGCGCGTCTGCACGTAGAGCGAAATGCCCTGCGGCACCATTCCCGCCTCGTAAAAGACCTCGCGGATCGGAACGAACTCGGAATAGTAGCGCCCGGCAATCATATTCCACCAGCCGGGATATTCGTCGTAGATCGCGATGGCAAAGGACAGGTAATCGCGCATAATCTGGAATTCGCAGCCGTGTCCGCAGATCGCAGACTGCCCCGTCGGGGGGAAACCGACCTCCATCCCGCTGCAGCATTTGGTCTGCACGCCGAGGATAATCTGCGTTTTGTCGGTTTCGGTCAACAGGTCGTGGCACCAGTCGTAAACGCACGCCGCGATATACATGGTGTAACCGTAATAGCGGCAGACGTCGCTCATCCCATCGTAGTTCAACGTGGTGAGGACGTTTTTGATCGCGCAGATCGCCCCGTAACCCGAAATCTTGTTCCCCGTCAGGGCGTAGTCGAGCGCCATCGTCTGGATCTTGTTCATCACCTCGTCGGAAAAGTTCGTGCTCTGATT
>CAMZBE010000175.1 GCA_947304475.1 uncultured Clostridia bacterium | reverse complement strand
GAAAGGTCGATTTCAAGATCGTCCGCGAGCCATGCGGCGTTGCCGCCGAAGAGGTGCTTGCCGTCCTTTTTGCCGTACACCCCCTTGCCGGGAACGGTAGAAAAGGCGTCGGGCAAAAGATCTTCGGTGCCCGCCAGATCGAGCGCGACGGCGCGGGCGATCGGGTGGGTGGATCGGGTTTCAAGCGAGTAGGCAACCGAGGCGAGCCGCTCCGGTTCGATCCCGGGAGCGGGCGAAAAACGGATTACCTTCATCTCTCCTTTTGTGAGCGTCCCGGTCTTGTCGAGGGCGACGGTGCGGATCTTGCCGAGAGTCTCGAGCGCCTCGGCACTCTTGACAAGCACCCCGATCTCGGCGCCGCGTCCGGTGGCGGTCATGATGGCGGTGGGCGTCGCCAGTCCGAGCGCGCAGGGGCAGGAGACGACCAGTACGCTGACGCCGTGCAGGAAAGCGTCGGAGAAGCCCGAAATCATCGCCCAGACCACGGCGGTCACGATCGCGACGCCGAGCACCGCAGGAACGAAGATCCCGCTGACGCGGTCGGCGAGCCGGGCGATGGGGGCGCGGGACGCGGCTGCGTCGCGCACCATGCGGATCGTGGCGGAAAGCGAAGTGTCCTGCCCGACTTTGTCGGCGCGCATTTCAAGATACCCGTCCGAGAGCAGGCACCCGGTCGCGAGTACGTCTCCCGGGGCTTTGTCGATCGGACGGCTCTCGCCGGTCAGCGAGGATTCGTCGCAGCACCCGTTGCCCGAGACCACCGTCCCGTCGGCGGGAACGCGGTCGCCGGTGTGCAGGATCACGACGTCCCCGACGGCAAGTTCCCCGGTCGGGATCACGGTCGGTTGCCCGTCGCGGAGCACCGTCGCGGTATCGGGGGAGAGCGCGGTCAGGGCACGGATCGCGGCGGTGGTCTTGCGTTTGGCGCGCCCCTCGAGCAGTTTGCCGAGTGAGACGAGCGTCAGGATCATCGCCGCAGCGTCGAAATAAAGAGACATGGTGAGTTCGGCAGCCCTCTCCCCGCCGCCCGTTACGGCAAGGATCAAGATGACCGTCCCGTGCAGAAGCGACGCGCCGGAACCCAGCATCACGAGCGAGTCCATATTGGGGGCGCGGCGGATCAGGGCGAGAAAACCGCCGGTAAAGAAGCGGGAATTGACGACGGCGACCGCGTAGGCAAGCGTCATCTGCACAGCCATAAAGGCGTAGGGGTGGACGTGCGGAGAAAGGAACGGCGGGATCGGAAGCCCGATCATGTGCCCCATCGCGAGCCAGAAGAGCGGCAGGGTGAGAAGCGTCGAGACCAGAAGGCGCCGACCGCCCGAGCGGCGGGGAGAATCGTCGAAGGTCAGTTCCTTCCCGGGTTCGGGGAGCGAGGCGCCGTACCCGGCGCGACTGACGGCGGCGATGATCTTCTCTTCGGTCGCCGGCAGATCGAACTCGACCTGCATACTGTCCGTGAGCAGCGAGACCACGACAGAAGAAACCCCCTCGACGCCCCGCACTGCGTTCTCGACGTGTGCGGCGCAGGAAGCGCAACTCATTCCCGTTACCCGGAATTCTCGTTTCACGATATTACTCCTCGTTTTCTTTTTACGCTATTATTGTAGCACCCCGCCCCTGAAAATGCAAGACGGCAAAGCGAAAAGAAAAGGGCGCGCGCCCTTGCTTTTTTTCGTCCGAACTGCTATACTGAAAGAAAAAAAGGGTGACGGCTGATGAAGGTGTATCTTTGCGACTGCGCGAAACTGACCGAACGCGATCTTTTTGCGTTTTTTGCCGCGCTTCCTCCGGGGCGGCGCGCCTACGCCGCGCGGTATCGGCACGCCGTCGATCGGGCGACGGCAGCGGTCGGGTTTCTGCTCGTCTCGCGCATGATACGAGACCGTGATCCCGACTTCTCCCCCTCCGACTGGACGATCGGAGAACACGGAAAGCCCTTCCTTCCGGACGCTCCCGTCGCTTTCTCGCTCTCGCACGCCGACGGGCTCTGCGCCGCCGTGCTCTCGGACCGACCGATCGGGTTGGACGTCGAGCGGATCCGTCCGCTCCGCCCCGCGATGCTCCCGCGGTTCTGCACCCCCGACGAGATCGCGCTCTGCGAAAACGATCCCGATCTCGCCGTCAAAATCTGGACGCAGCGGGAAGCGAAGGCGAAAGAGAACGGACGCGGGATCGGGCAGAAGTTGACTTCTCTTCCGACCGAGGGCGTGACCTCACACCGGCTGAAGATCGGCGGGCGCGACTTTTTCCTCTCCTATACCGCAAACGATCCGCCCGAGATCGTCACCCTCAAACCCGAAGAATTGCTCAAATAAAACGGTGGTCTGCCGCTCCGGCAGACCACCGTTGGTTTTTCACGCCTCCGCCTCGATCGGGGCGGGCAGTTTTTCAAGGAATTCCGCGCACTCTTCGCGCGACCAGCCGAGCACGAGCGAGAGTTCGTCGAAGAAAATGCGCTCGGTCTCGCGGTAGGCGCGTTCGTCCGAAACGCGCAGGTGCTTGCCCTTCTTCTCGCGCTCCTCGCGCAGATGCCGCAGCGTCAGGTAAACGCGGAAGATGGCGAGACGGTCGCCGCTGTTCATAATATCTCGGAACAGGATCTTGCGCTGATTTTCGTTCTCCACCCAGATCGGGGCGGAGTCGTCGATTCCGCCGAGCAGTTCGCGCATCTGTTCGGGGGAAAGCAACGGGTGCATACGGGAAAGAAGGACGTCGCTTCCGAGCGGGACGAATACCGTCGTGGCTTCGCTGGACACGGGTTTCAGAACGTAAAAATCGTCCACCATCCCGCAGGACTCCATACGCGTGATCTCACGGATCCGGCAAATGCCGTTGTTTCCGTAAAGGACCGCGTCGCCGACTTGGTACAACGGAGATCCCCCCTTTCCTTGTTTTCGTTTATATAATTATAACATATTATGAAGAAAAATGCACGCGGTTTGCCATAAAAAAATTATTTTTCGTTACTTTTCACTAATTTTCCCGCTTGGTTTTTGTGAAAAAGCACCGTCTCCCCGATGGGAAACGGGGTGATCAATCCATTCGAGCGACGGGTACGCCTGACGGAGCGGTTCGGGGATCGGCTGATCGCAGACCACAGTGTCGACGTCTCCGAGGTCGCTGAGCGTGTAGGGCGAGGTCTTTCCGAGTTTGCTCCCGTCGCACAGGAAGACGCGGCGCGAGGCGCGGCGGCACATCAGGCGGCGGAGCGCGATCTCCTCTTCAAAGCAGTCGGTGATCTCGCCGTCCTGCGAGAGCGACTGTGCCGAGAAGAAGACCACGTCGGCGTGCATCTCGGAGATCAGCCGCTCGGCTTGACTGCCGCCGAGCGCCGAGGGGTTCTCGGGATTGGGGCGTCCCCCGGTCGAGAGCAGGCGCACCTGCGTCCCCGACAGGGCGAGCGCGGCGGAAAGACTGTTGGTCACGACGGTCAGCCCGTGCAGACGCGCCAGATGATCGACCAGATAGAACGCGGTGGTCGAACCGTCGAGGAACACCACGTCCCCGTCGGAAACCAGCGACGAGGCGATCGAAGCGACGGTGCGTTTCTGTCCCTCGTTCTGACGGGCGCGAAGATCGTAGGGGATCAGCCGCGCGCCCCCTCTCGTCGGTTCCGCGCCGCCGTAGGTGCGGCGGATCTCGCCGTTCGCCTCAAGCAAAAGGAGGTCGCGCCGGATACTGGATTCGCTGATGTGCAGGCGGCGCGCAAGGTAGTCGACCTTGACGTACCCGTTCTCCTCCGCGAGCCGCATGATCTCGCGTTGACGTTCCCAACCGTTCATACCGCTCTTCCTCCCGTTTGAATGGTCAAAAGTC
>CAMZBE010000174.1 GCA_947304475.1 uncultured Clostridia bacterium | reverse complement strand
CGTATCTCTGCGAACCGGCGTTTTGCTCCCGGTAAGTAAAGATTTCTTTACGCCCCCGCCAAGGGACTGTGCGGCAACCGTTGACTTTGATCCGGGTTTCTTCCGGTTTGCGCCCGGTTTTCCGTCTTTTCTTTCAGCCGATCGGCTGGGTATCCGAGGGGAAGGTGATCCCGGCTGCGCGACGGATCGCGTCGAGTGTCAGAACCGTCTTCCGGCTGATCTCAAGGAAGGGTTCGGAGTCAAGTTGCCCGCGGATCGCGTCGCGCAGATCCGCCGCCTCGTAGATCATGTTGTTCTCTGCCGGGAAATAGGGGATCGTATCGGCTTTCCCGCCCGTCGGCGCGAAGTCGACGCGCGTCGTTCCCGAGAGCCGATCGATCATGATGGATCCGTTCTCGCCCAAGATGACGCTCGGGGTGTTGACGTCGACGATCTTCGACCAGGTCAAGGTCGATCGGAACCCGTCGTAGTCCAGCGTCGCGCTCCCGTTGCCTTCAAACCCGTTGCAAAGAAAATCGGACGACGCTTCGATCCCGTCGGGCAGCCCGAAAAGCGCGACGTCGAGCGCGATCGGGTAGACGCCGATATCCATCACGGCGGCGTTGGAAAGGGCAGGATTAAAGGCGTTCAGGATCACGCCCTCTTTGAAACTGTCGTAGCGGGAGGAATACTGGCAATAGATGAACTCGGCGCGCCGGATCTTTCCGAGCCCGTCGACCGCCTTGCGGATCAGGGGGAAAACCGGATCGTGCAGGATCCGCATCCCTTCCATCAAAACCAGTCCGCGTGATCGCGCTTCGTCGGCGAGACGGTCGAAACGGGCGGCGTCGGTGGTCAGCGGTTTCTCGCACAGAACGTGCTTACCCGCCCGCAGGGCGTCGAGCGCCTGCCGGTAGTGGACGACGTTCGGCGTGGCGATATAGACGGCGTCGATATCCGGATCCGAGAGAAACCCGTCCCATTGATCGGTAAAAGAAGGCACCCCGCACTCTTTGGCGTAGCGTTCCCCGGTCTCAAGGTTCCGGGAATAGACCGTGCGCGCCGACACTCCCGGCGTCGTATGCAGAGCAGCCGCGAACTGGCGGCTGATCTTCCCCGTTCCGACGATCCCGATCCCGAGATCGCGTCCGAACCCGTCCCGCATATCCCTCATTTACTCTTCCTTTCGCCGTCCCGGCACCCCGGGCGGCGCTCCTTTTCAAAAATCGTTTTTTTGCCCGCGAAATCGCGTTTTTATCCTTGACAAACCCTTTTCACAATGATACAATATTGTCTAAAGTTATTCACGCACGGTGAGTAATTATTCACGCGATGCGCCCGCATCGAGCCCGAGCAGACGGCGCGCGTTCCCCGCCCGGATCAGACCGAACTGCTCCTGCGAAAGCGGCAGTTCCGACAGCACCGCGTCGATCGCGGCGGGATCCCGCCACGGGTAATCCGAACCGAAAAGGATCTTGTCCGCCCCGTGCCGCAGAATGATGCGCAGCAGTTGCTCGCGCGGCAGATGGTCGATTCCAGAGGAGAGGTCGAAATACACTTCGCGCCCGACCAGATCCCGTTCCACCTCGTCAAAGAGACCGTAGCCGCCGATATGCGCGACGATCACCTGTCCGTTCCCCTCGCCGAGCGAGGAGAGCAGACGCGCGAGCCGCTTCGGCGTCGCGTGTACGTCGTCGGGAAACGCGATGTCCACCCCGCCGTGAAGTACGACGTGAAGACCGAGCCGTTTCGCCTCGCGCACCACCCGGACAACCTCACGATCGTCGGCGTAGTGTCCCTGATAGTCGGGGTGCAGTTTGATCCCCCGGAAGCCGTCTTCGGCGAGTTCCGCCAGTTCCCGTTCGGGTTCGGCTGTGTCGGGGTGGATCGCGCCGAAACTCATCACCCGCCCCCCGCGCCGGTTGATCTCCCGGGCGAACCGGTTGATCGACGCCGCCTGATCGGGACGCGTCGCGATGGGAAGATTAACGGAGAGACCGACGCCGGCGCGTTCTGCGACGTGTTCGAGATCGTCGAGCGTCCCCGTCCCGCCCTCGGGTGCGATCCCGCCCGCTTTCGCGAGCGCGGCGACCGTCGCCGGGGCGATCTTGTCGGGGAAAACGTGGGTGTGAAAATCAACCGTTTCCATGGCGTTCCTTTCGTCGCCGCGCCGTCAGGGTGACGGACGGCGAAATCCGATATCCAGTATACCGTATCCCACCGAAAAAATCAAGTACTCCCGAGCAATTCGGGCAGGAGGACAGTTATGTTTTTTCAGAAAGAGATCGAGACCATGCCGAGAAAGGAACTCGAGCGCCTGCAACTCGAGCGGCTCCGCCATCAGGTGGACTACTGCGCCCGCAACGTTCCCTTCTACGCCAAGCGGCTCGCCGAGGCGGGCGTGACCGCCGAGAAGATCAAAACCCTCTCGGACGTCAAGTACATTCCGCTGACCACCAAGGCGGACATCCGCGACAACTATCCCTACGGTCTGTTCGCCGTCCCGATGAAGGACATCGTCCGGATCCACGCCTCGAGCGGCACGACCGGGAAACCGACCGTCGTTGGCTACACCCGCAACGACCTCGACAACTGGAGCGACTGCGTGGCGCGTCTGATCCGTGCGGTGGGCGTCGACGACAGCGATATCGCGCAGGTCTCGTTCGGCTACGGACTGTTCACCGGGGCGCTCGGTCTGCACTACGGGCTTGAAAAGGTCGGGTGCGCCGTGATCCCGGTCTCCTCGGGCAACACCGAGAAGCAGGCGATGCTCTTAAAGGACTTCGGCACCACCGTCCTGATCAGTACGCCGTCCTACGCGATGTATATGAGCGAAGTGGCGAAGAGCATGGGGATTACCCGGGACGAACTGAAACTCCGGATCGGGCTCTTCGGTTCGGAGGGCTGCACCGACGCGCTGCGCGACAAGATCGAACAGGGCTTCGGACTGTTCTCAACCGACAACTACGGCATGAGCGAACTGATGGGGCCGGGCGTGTCGGGCGAATGTCATCTCCGCTGCGGTCTGCACGTCAACGAGGACCACTTCCTGCCCGAGATCATCGATCCCGAGACCGGCGAACCGCGCGAACGAGGCGAGAGCGGCGAACTGGTGGTCACGACGCTGACCAAAGAGGGGATCCCGCTCCTGCGCTACCGCACCAAGGACCTGACTCGGCTCAACTACGAACCCTGCGGCTGCGGACGGACCTTCGCCCGTATGGACAAGGTGCGCGGCCGTTCGGACGATATGCTGAAGATCCGCGGCGTCAACGTCTTCCCGTCCCAGATCGAGAGCGTCATCGCGGCGATTAACGGCATCGCGCCGCACTACGAACTGATCCTGACGCGCCAGAACTACACCGACTATCTCGAAGTCCGCGTCGAGTTGACCGACGCCTCGCTGCTTGAAAACTTCGCCGCTCTCGACGGGCTGCGTCAGACGGTGGTTGCGAAACTGCAGACCGTCCTCGGCATCAAGGCGAAGGTGACGCTCGCCGCGCCGTCCTCGCTGAAGCGCTACGAGGGCAAGGCGAAGCGGATTATCGATAAGAGAAACGAAAATCCCGACTAACCGGGCGAAAGGAAACAACCAATGAAACGACTGATGATCGGGAACGAAGCGGTCGCACGCGGTCTCTACGAGGGCGGCGTGTCGGTCGTCGCGAGTTACCCCGGCACCCCCTCGACCGAGATCACCGAGTTCCTCTCGGAATACCGTGATATCTACTCCGAATGGGCGCCCAACGAAAAGGTCGCGACCGAGGTCGCCTTCGGCGCGTCGCTCTCGGGCGTGCGTGCCGTGACCTGTATGAAGCACGTCGGACTGAACGTCGCCGCCGATCCCCTGTTCACCCTC
>CAMZBE010000173.1 GCA_947304475.1 uncultured Clostridia bacterium | reverse complement strand
TTTGATCCCAAGGGCAAATCCGACAACGAGATTATGAGTTTCTGCCAGAGTTTCATGACCGAACTCTACCGTCACATCGGGCAGGATACCGACGTTCCCGCCGGGGATATCGGCGTCGGCGCCCGTGAGATCGGCTTCCTGTTCGGACAGTATAAGCGGATTCGCAACGAGCACGTCGGCGTCCTTACCGGGCGCGGACTGACCTACGGCGGTTCGCTCGCGAGAAAAGAAGCGACCGGTTTCGGTCTGGTCTATCTGACCGAGGAAATGCTGAAGAGCCGCGGCAAGACGCTGAACGGCAAGACCGTCGTGGTCTCGGGCGCCGGCAACGTCGCGATCTACGCGGCGCAGAAGGCGACCACCCTCGGCGCGAAGGTCGTCGCGATGTGCGACTCCAACGGCTACATCTACGATAAGAACGGCGTCAACCTCGACGTGATCAAGCAGATCAAAGAGGTCGAACGTGCCCGCATCAAGGAGTACGCCGCGAGAGTGCCCGGTTCCGAATACCACGAGGGTTGCTCCGGCATCTGGACCGTCAAGTGCGACGTTGCCCTTCCTTGCGCGACGCAGAACGAACTGAACCTCGAGAGTGCGAAGGCGCTGGTCAAGAACGGCGTGTTCGCCGTCGGTGAAGGCGCGAATATGCCGACCACGCTCGAGGCGACCGAGTACTTCCTTGCAAACGGCGTGCTCTTTGCTCCCGGCAAGGCGGCGAACGCCGGCGGCGTTGCCACCAGCGCCCTCGAAATGGCGCAGTCGAGCCAGCGGCTCTTCTGGTCGTTCGAGGAAGTCGACGCCAAACTGAAGTCGATCATGGTCGGTATCTTCCACAACATCGACGCCACCGCCGAGAAGTACGGCAAGCCCGGCAACTTCGTCGTCGGCGCGAACATCTTCGGATTCGAGAAGGTCGCCGAAGCCATGATGGCTCAGGGGATCGTCTGATCCGACAAAACGGAATGAAAACCCCGCCCGGTTTCGGGCGGGGTTTTCTTTTACGGACGAAAGCCGTCGGGGACCAGGCGGGTGCGGAAGATCAGGCGCAGATCGGCGCTCCCGCCGGTGAATTCGCAGGTCGTATAGAACTCGCAATCGGTGAAGAGCGTTCTGACCGTGTCGGGCAGATCGATACGGAAAGCGACGAACCGCGTCTCCCCGTGAGAACCGAGAAACAGAACGGTCGTTTTTTCGGGGATCTGAAACCCGGAAAGCGGGACGGGGACGTTTCCACCGAGATAGTAGAGAACTTCATCGCCCGCGTCAAGCGTGAGCGTCAGCGGGACTGCCGAAGAACCCGCCGGCAGTTTGTATTTCGTAAAGGCGAGCGCGTATCCGAACACCGCGTAGTCGTGAGAAACGGCTGTATAGTCGACGGAGACCTTCTCGAGCAGCGAAAGCAGGGCGACGTATTCGTCCCGTTCGGCGTCGCACGGCGGCGTCAGAACAACTTGCCGGATATAGACCGAGGACAGAACGGCAGAGAAGCGTTCGGCGGCGCCGTCTCCGTATCCTGTGAAGACGTAGCGGTCAAGTTCGCCGATCCGGTCGCGTTTCATCTCCCTCTCAAGCAGCGGCAGAACGCCGTCCGGGTTGCCGAGATCGACGCACGCGGCGCGCGTGCCGGAACGGAGCAGGATCGCGTCGTTGTCGCTCCCGTCCGAACAGAGAACGACGTGCCCCGAACTTCTGACGGGAAGAGCGAGGATCAGAAACGCGGCGAGCGTCAGCGCCGCCGTCCCCGAACAGAGGATCACGCGTTTGCGCTTCGATACCGGAAGAAACGCGACGGCGAGCAGGGCAAGGATCGGGAGCGCGCCGGCGATTGTCAGGAGCGGGGAAGAAAACGTCAGGGGTGACGCCGGGAGGGCGGCGATCTTGCGGAGCAAAGAAAGGAACAGCGCGCAGCACCGGCCGGCAAAGCGTCCGACGAAGGGAAAGGGCAGAACGAGAACCGCGACCGCGAGATAAAGCAGGAATTGGACCGGTATCGAAAGCAGCAGGTTTGCCGGAATCGACAGGAGCGGAAGTTCCCCGAAAAGGGCGCATGAAACAGGGAGGGTGAACAAGACGGCGAACAACGTCATGACGGCGTAGGACGCGATCCTGCGGGCAGAACGCAGGGGGATAGACCGCTTTTTCTTCGGGGAACGCAGGAACTGAGCGGCAAGCAGGATCCCGAGCGTCGCAAGATACGAAAGCAGAAACGAGACTGACGCGATCAGGTAGGGAGCGAACAGCAGCATCACGAAGCCGGAAAGGGCAAGCGAGGTCAGCGAGTCGGGCTGTCGTTTGGCGAACCAACTCCCTTCGTAGAAGAATAGCATCAGCGACGCGCGCAAAACCGACGGGGTGAACCCGACCAGCGCCGCGTAGAAAAAGGCGAACAGGATTACGCCGACGCCGACGGCGGGACGGGGAAGACCGAGCCGACGGAACAAAAATGACATGGCGGCGCAAAGAAACACGAGGTGCATACCGCTGACGGCAAGGGCGTGGGAGATCCCGGCGCGTCGGAACAGGAGAGCGGTACCGGTCGGAAGTTCTTCGGTCTCGCCGAGAAGAACCGCGACGAGCAACCCGCCGTTCTCGTCTTCGACACGGGAAGTCAGTATATCACGAACCGACGACGACAGGGAATTGAAAGAGGCACGCAGACTGACGGTGTGCCTGACGGTCGCAACGGAGTCCGACGGATACAGACGTCCGCGGCATCCGCGCCCGTATAGCCCTTTCCGCGCGTACGCCGATAGAGAAACGACGGTTCCTTCACATTTGAGTTTATCGCCCGGTTTAACCGCAAGATCGTCCGGAAGGTCGACGGTCAGGCGGCAGAACAGAGGTCCGTTTTCGTCTTTTACCGAGCCGACGAGCCAGACGTTGTTTTCCCCGTCGGTTTGCTCCAGCGCACGGAAAGAATAGGTTCCGTTCGTCTCTTTCCTTTGGCGGATCGCATAGTCGGGAAGGTCGGTTGTACAGACCGAAAGGACCGCCGCGACGGCGACGAGAAACGCCGATACGATCAGGAGCGGGCGTTTCTTCTTCCGAAAAAGCGGAAACGTCGCCGCAAAAAGCGTGATTCCGAACAGGATCACGCGAAAAACGAACGTCAGATTCGCAAGAAGAAAGGATCCCGCAAAGAAAGCGAAGAGCGCCGCGGCAAGCGGGCGCTTTTTCAGAAGATCCACGGCGTTCTCCTCTCGTATCATCTTTTTCGACAATATTTTACCATATACGACGGCAGATGTCAAATCGCGGGACTTTTTCCTCCGACCGTTTTTTTCTCGATTGACAAGCGAGGAGAAATATGATATAATAAAGTGATAAGGAGAAATCGGACGGAAGGGGGGATCGCCGTGACCGACGAACGGGATAAATTCTGGGATCTGTCAGATTTGATCCCGAAGAAAAAAGCGCCGCGAACGGCGCCCTTTTCCCATCGGACGACCTTCTCGGACGTGGAGAGCCGTGTTCCCGTGAACGACCGTCCGTTATCCGGGGGCGAATCGTTTACGATCGAGCCGATCACGCAGCCCCGCCAACGCGACGAGGGCGCGCTGACCTTTCCCGACCTTCCCGAGCAGAAGAAGGAGAGTTTCACCTACGTCCCCGAAAAGAACCGTCTGATCGGGCGGGTGACCGTGACGCGCTCTTTCGGCGGATACCGCTTCTACGAGGAGTTCCGCCGCGACGCGTTGGAGTATTCAACGCTTACCGGCTCGCGGTGCGAATACGTTCCGTTCTATTCTTCCATGCCGCAGTACGCGCATCTCGATCCCCGCCAGAAGGCGTACTATCTGTATTTCCGCGAGACCGTCAGACAGGGGAAAGCGGTCCGCT
>CAMZBE010000172.1 GCA_947304475.1 uncultured Clostridia bacterium | reverse complement strand
TTCCGTATCTGCTCGGGTAAGTTCGAGCGCGGAAAAGAGTATCGGCACGTGCGCACCGGCAAGAACGTGAAACTCTCGCAGCCCCAGCAGATGATGGCGCAGGAGCGTGAGGTGATCGACGAGGCGTACGCCGGGGACATCGTCGGCGTATTCGATCCGGGGATCTACTCGATCGGGGATACGGTGTGCGAAGTGGGCAAAGAGATTCGGTACGCCGGAATCCCGACCTTCGCGCCCGAGCATTTCGCCGTGATCGAGCAGATCGACTCGATGAAGCGCAAGCAGTTCGCCAAGGGGATGGAGCAGATCGCCGAAGAGGGCGCGATCCGCATCTTCCTCGAGCCCGGAATGGGCATGGAACGCGTCACCGTCGGGGTGGTCGGCGTGCTTCAGTTCGACGTGCTCGAGTTCCGTATGGAGAGCGAGTACGGCGTAAAATACCGCCGCTCGGATCTGCCGCACACCCTGATCCGCTATCTGCCCGAGGGGGTGGATCCCGCAGGGCTGAAACTGATGCAGTCGACAAGGCGCGTCACCGACCTGAAGGGGCGGAACCTCCTGATCTTTACCGCCGACTACGAGATCCGTTGGGCGGAAGAGAAGAACCCGGGACTGACCTTGATCGAGTTCGATCAGGTGGTCTGATCCGCGTTATAATATCCCCGCCCCCGGCGTTTTGCGCGCCGGGGGCGGTTTTTTCTTTTCTTGATCCGCCGTCAGAAGGGAACCTCGATCGGCTCGCGCTTCCGGTAGACGGTATAGCCTGTGAACCCGAGGGACGCGACGCGTTTTTCGGCTTCGCGGAAGCCTGCTCCGACACGCGCGGCGATATGCGCGTCGGAACCGAACGTGATCCTTTTCCCGCCGAGGTCGCGGTAGAGCGAGAGGATCGACTCGTCGGGCATCATTATCCCGCCCGGCACGTCGTCCGTGAGTCCCGAAGTGTTGACCTCGAGCGCAGCGCCGCGCCGGATCACGGCAGAGAGGATCGCGGCGATTACGTCGTGGTGGCGGGAGAGGTCGACCTTGCGGCGGTACTTTCCGACGAGGTAGCGGAGCGGACAGGTCAGGTGCGCAAGCACGTCAAAGTCGTTCGTCTCCACCATCGTCAAAAGAAGCGACAGGTAGTGTGAAAACAGCCCTTCGATCTCCTCGTCGCTCCACGCGTCCCCGAAATCACAGCGCGAGTAAGCGTCGTTCAGCCGCCCGAACGAAAGACAGTGGACCGATCCGATCACAAGATCGAAGTCGGCAAGCGACAGGACCGAGCGTCCGCCGTCCGGCGACGCGAAATAGTCCCCGATCTCCACCCCGCGCGAAATCGACAGGTCGGGGTAGCGTTCCCTTGCCTCGGTCGCCTCACGGACCGAGCGGGCGATCCGATCGCGCGTCTCGGCGGGATCGACGCCGAACAGGTCGGCGTGGTCGGTGATCGCAACGCCCGAAAGCCCCCGTGCCCGGGCGGCAAGGCAGATCGCGTCGAAACTTTCCTTCGAATCGTGCGAACAGTGCGTGTGCAGATGCTGGTCGTATGCGATCATGCGGTCTCCTTCCCCGCCCTTCGGGCGTTTTTCCTCTCCATTATATCACGTTCCGCCCCGTTGTCAAGCCCGCGAAGAGATTTATCCGGCGCGACGCGAAAAAACGTACGATCGGATAAAAAAACCTTGCTTTCCCCGCCGTCAGTCGCTATAATATAGATAGTACGAAAGCAAGGACGGTATACTCTTATGAACTTCTTTTCCGAAGACTTTATGCTGAACGGCAAGACCGCGAAGAAACTCTACCACAAGTACGCGGAAGGACTGCCGATCATCGACTATCACTGCCATATCCCGCCCGACCAGATTGCGGAGGATCACCGCTTCTCGGGGATCACCGAACTGATGCTCGGCGGCGACCACTACAAGTGGCGGATGATGCGCTCGTTCGGGATCGAGGAAAAACTGATCACGGGCGACGCCCCCGATTGGGACAAGTTTCTCGCCTACGCGACCGCGCTGCCCATGGCGATCGGGAATCCGCTGCTTCACTGGACGCAACTGGAACTGAAACGCTATTTCGATATCGACGAGATGCTGACGCCCGAGTCCGCGAAGCGCATCTACGACAAGGCGAACGCCCTGCTCGCGTCCGACGGCTACACCGCGCGCGGGCTGATCGCGCGCTCGAACGTCGAGGTGATCTGCACGACCGACGATCCCATGGACGATCTGCACTACCACCGCGAGATCAAGGCGTCCGGGATGATGACGCGCGTGCTGCCCGCTTTCCGTCCCGACAAAGCCGTGAACATCCACAAGGATACTTTTCTTCCCTATATTGAGAAGACCGGGGCGAAGACCTACGGCGAACTGCTCGAATGGCTCCGCGCCCGGATCGGGTTCTTCCACGAGAACGGATGCCGGCTCTCGGATCACGGGCTGGACTACGTTCCCTACGCCGAGGGCGATCCCGCCCCGATCTTTGCCCGTGCGCTTGCGGGGGAGAAGATCACGCGTGAGGAAGCCGAGATCTATCAGACCGCACTCATCCGGTTCTGCGCGCGCGAATACTGCCGCCGCGGCTGGGCGCTCCAGATCCATACCGGGGCGATCCGGAACAATAACGCCCGCGCGTTTGCCGAACTCGGTCCCGACGCCGGGTTTGACAGCATCAACGATCCGAAGATCTCGGAAAACCTCAACCGGCTGCTGAATTCGCTCGACGAGACCGACGAACTCCCGAAGACCATCCTCTATTCGCTGAACCCCAACGACAACTATACCCTCGCGACCTGTATGGGCAACTTCCAGCGCCCGCCGTTCAAGTCGAAGATCCAACTGGGTTCGGGCTGGTGGTTCAACGATCAGCGCGACGGTATGGAAGCGCAACTCCGCGCCTTCGGAAACCTCGGCGTGCTCGGGTGCTTCGTCGGAATGCTGACCGACTCGCGCAGTTTCGTCTCCTATCCCCGGCACGAGTATTTCCGCCGCATCCTCTGCAACCTGCTCGGCTCCTTCGTCGACCGCGGCGAATACCCGGCAGATTTCGACCTGCTCGGCAAGATCGTCCGCGGGATCAGTTACGAGAACGCGAAAGCGTATTTCGGGTTTTAAGGGGACGAGGGGGAGACGAAAGGATACGCGCGCTTTCTTGAAAGAAAGCGCGGCAAAGAACTTCAATAAAGGATTGATTATTGAAGAGCAAAACGGACATCATCATCTTTGCTCTCATAAGTTTCATAGATTGTCAGTTTTCAATACTCATTAGCTCATCAGATATCTGCCAACAACAAAGAGGACCGTGTTACTTTTTAACAAGTCGGTCCCCTTTGTTTTTTGTGGAATTTTTCAGAATAATGGTATCTCTAAATAATAATAAGTTCCTAGAAATGCTTTATCACTGTTTATCCGGTTATTGCTTGATTGAAAAGCATGCTGACAAGTTTGTAAGTCCCAACAACAGCTACAAATAATCCATTTAATACTTCGGAATATCTCCATCTGTACAGTGTATAGTGTAATTGTTTGTAGCTCCATTCCAGCCTGTTGTTTTTTCAATACTATTCCACTGTTCTTTTGTTCCAGTGTAATTGATACTAAACAGATTCCACGAACAGTAAAATGCGTTCTCATCTATGAAAATCACACTGTCTGGAATTGTAATAGTTGTTAAACTTGTGCACCTATAAAATGCGCCGATCCCGATATACTTTACACTATTAGAGATCGTAATACTTGATAATTGTTCGGAAGATGCAAATGCCGAATTACCTATCCTTTCCCCTGATGTCAGTTCCACAATCCTCAAATTGTTTTGGGGAATTGCAGATATAGCAATAGTAGGAATTGTCGCTTGTTGAATACCGGTACATCCC
>CAMZBE010000171.1 GCA_947304475.1 uncultured Clostridia bacterium | reverse complement strand
TGCCGATATAGGCGCGCGCTTCGTGCATATCCAGGTTGAGAACCTGTTCAAACACGCTGTCCGCCGTTTCCCATTCCTTGTATTCCAGAGACAGGAACCCCCGTTCAAGCAGGTTTTCCTTCGATCCGGCGCCCACCGGAGCGGCGACCGTCGGAGTTGCCGCGGCGGGCGTTCGCTCGGTTTTGGGAGCCGACCGACCGGCGATCTTCTTGATCCCGCGGACGAGATCCTGCATGAAACCGAGTTTTCCCATATCCTGCGCCTGCAGAGCGGCAAACTCGTCGGGAAGATCGTAGGGATCCATGTCGCGGTAGGCGGGGATCAGCGTTTTCTTCTCTCCCTGTTTGATCAGGGCGAGATAGCGGCTCCACTCGTTTTTCACCCAGACCGCGTTGAAGTATTCGGGTTTGGTCCCGATCACCACCATCACTTTCGCCGAATGGAGCGCCGAGAAGATGTAGGGTTCGTACGCCGTTCCGAGTTTGTCTTCCAGCGAGATCCGGGCGAAGAAGACCTTGAACCCCTCGTTTTTCAGTCCGTAATAGAGTTCCTGAGCCAGAACGCTGTCGGGGGTGCGACGTCCGTTCGCGTCGCTTTCCTTATAGCAGACGAAAACGTCGAAGGGTTCCTCTTTCTGCGAGATTTCCAGGATCCCGCGCTGGATCGCGTCGATCTCCGCCGCCTCGCGTTCGTAGATTTCGCGCTGTGAGGCGTCGGCGCGGGAGATCGCTTCCCGGTAATCCGGATCGGCGGAAACGGCGGAGAACTGCGTGCGGTTGACCGTCGGGATCCGACGACGCGTCGCGGCGTCCTCGACGTATTCGATCCCGTAGCGGCAGAGGACGAGCGACCAGAAGAGTTCAGGATCGTCCCCGCCCTCGTTGATTGCCTGTTCGTAGAGCGCCGCCGCCCGGTCGTATTCGTTGCATCGCAGGAACTGTCCCGCCCGGTCGAGCAGCAGGTTGCGCCGCTCGTCGTCCAGTTTCGGGACGGTCTGTTTGATCCCGCAGTATTCGCAGGCGGCGACCGAGCCGCTCTCGGGCACCTCGAGCGGTGCGCCGCAGAACTTGCATTTCCAGATTGCCATGAAAATCGTCCTCCGTTTTCCGGCGTCAATTTATGGTATTATTATACCTTTTTCGATGGTGTCTGTCAATCCCCGCCGGTTGGGTTTTGCAAATCAAAACGGTCGCCCGGTTTGCGGGTGACCGTACCGGTCGTTTCGCGGTTACCTGATCCCGTAGATCTTCTTGAAGACGGGCATCAGAGCCAGCGCCATTTTGCGCATTCCGAGGTCGTTCGGGTGACACCATTCGACGGTGCATTCGTCCTCGAGATCCCCGGAGAAGATCGTATAGCCGTCGACGAACCAGACGTTCTTGTCGCCCGCGGCGACCGCGTCGCGCCAGACGTTTTCGATATAGTCGCGGCGGATCTTCCGGTGCCAGCCTTTCGTGCCGGGGGCGGACATAAACACGAAGGGAAGGGTGGGGTTTTTGTCCCGGACGGCGCGATACAGGGGCGGAAGGGTGGCTTGCAGGTGTTCAAGCGAGGGGGCGTTGTGGTCGTAGTCCGAGACGAAACACGACATTTCGAGCCCCGCCATGTACTCGACGAATTCGGGTTCTCCCTTCGCCGCGCCGGCAAAACCGAGGTTGACGAAATCGAGGTTCAGGTATTTGGAAAGGATCGCCTGATAGGTCAGCCCGGGACGCGAGGCGCAGGCGCCCTCGGTGATGCTGCTGCCGTAGAACACGGCGGGCAGGTCGTTCCGGTAGGGGATCCCGCCCGAAAGGGCGGCGCCCTTTTTCAGTCCGATCCAGAGGTTCTTGACCGTGCCGTAGGGCGGGAAGTTGAGCGTGAAACGGCGCTCCTTTTCCTCCCCGAGGTCGACGATGCCCGAGAAGTTGAACTCTCCGATACGGTCGGAGGGCGGCATAAAGGGTTTCACGAAAACCGTTTCGCCGTTATCACAGTGCTCGTAGAGGTCAAATCCCTGCGCGCCGGAGAGCGGCATATGCGGCATCACGCCGATCTTATAGTAGGTCTCGCAGAGCAGGGCGATATACGGGGAATCGGTCGAGAAGCGGACGCGCCCTCCGGCGGGACGCAGGTTGAGGTCCTTGACTTTCCCGCCGACGCGTTCGCCGACGTCGAAGGGGAAGCGGTGGAAGGTCGCCGAGGCGTCGGTCGGATCGCACAGACCGTAGATCGAGACGGGCGCGGTCCGTATATCGTGCCAGACCAGGTCCTCGCGCTGTACGTCGTCGGGAATCTTGAAATTGCTGTCGATTTCGGTGATGTTCATATTCGGTTCCTTTCGGAGATTTCACTCGGATAAAGTTTAGCACATCAACGCCCTGTTGTCAAGAAAAAACACCCCCGGAAAACCGGGGGAGAGAGTAGGTTACGAGAAGAAGCGGTGACGCCCGACGGTGAACAGATACGGACGGTTATTTTCGATCCAGAACGAGGTGGCTTTCGAGGGCTCGTAGAAGAAGAGCGCCGACTGCGAAAGCGAGTATCCCTCGAGGCAGATCTTCGCCGCGACGGTCGAGATCCAGTAGGGAGCGGCGTAGACCGTGCCGTTTGCGACCGGGGTGAACTGCACGCCGTCCTTGCGGTCGAAGATCACGCCCCAGATTGTGTTCGGAAATGCGGTCGAGCGCACGCGGTTCAGGATCACGTTTCCGACCGCGATCTGCCCCGCGAGGGGTTCGCCCCGGCTCTCCGCCGAGATGATGCGCGAGAGCCACAGGAGCGCGTCGGGATCGTAGACGGCGTCGCCCGACGCAGGGGGCGTGAAGGCGCCCGAGAGCGTCACGGTCAAGGTCGCGGGGGAGAAGACGGTCCGGAAGCCCGTCAGCCTTTTTACGATCTCAAGCGGGACGTAGAGATCGCCGTCCGAGAGCACCGCCACGGGATGCGGATCGTAGAAAACGCGTCCGTTCACGGTCAGGTAGGTCGCGCCGCTCCACCCCGAGACCGTGAGCCCAGGCGCCTCGAGCGTCCAACCGTCGGTGGTGTTCTGCACCTTGCAATCGGCGTACAAATCGCAGAGTTCGGAGACCGGGAGATAGGGCACGTCGCCGATCAGCCGCCCGGTCATGGCGAGCCGCGCGCGTCCGAGGCGGACGGTCAGCGCCCTGTGCGACGAGAGCGCCCGGTCAGGGACGGCGTAGGTGGGGAGGGGTACGTCCCCCGCCGCGAGAGCGGGCAGAGCGGGGAGCGCAAAACAGAACAGAAGCGACAAAAGAAGCGAGAGGGCGCGCAAAAACGGTGTGCGAGCGGTCATACTATGTACGTTCCTTTCCCGGGTACGCCGGTTTATCCCGGTTGGTTTTTTCTTTCCGGCAGTTCCATTATACCCCGCGTCTCCCTCGTCGCGCAAGGAACAATAAGAGGCAGAAAAGGGAAGAAAAACCTTTTCGGGAAAAGGAAAAATGAAAACCGTCCCCCGGTAGGGGGACGGCGTATTTCCGGTTCGTTTTCGGGGTTCAGACCGCCCGCAATTCTTCGGGCAGGTCGGCGTAGAGGTAGAGCGAACCGCAGATCAGGATCATTTTGTCTTTCCCTTCCGCTTGTTTGATCGCGTCGGTCAGCGTGTCGCAAACGTCCCCTTCGATCCCGAGTTCCGCGGCTCTGGCGGCGAGGTCGGCGGCAGGGAGCGCGCGGGGATTGTTCTGTACCGTCGTGAAGAGGAAGTCGCGTCCCGGTTCGGCGAGCAGGCGGAGCGAGGGGGTGATGTCCTTGTCCCGCATACAGGCGAAGATCACGGTCATCTCACGCCCCGGGAAATAGCGGTCGAGCGAGGCGTTCAGAGCGGTGATGCCGTTCGGGTTATGCCCGCCGTCGTAGAGGATCACGGGGTCGGACGAGAGCAGTTCCAGCCGT
>CAMZBE010000170.1 GCA_947304475.1 uncultured Clostridia bacterium | reverse complement strand
GAGAACACCGTGCTTCTGCCCGCCAAACGCGGTGAAAGCAGGGAGATCCTGTTTGAGGCGTGCGGGACGGGGGAGAGCAGACCGCCGCTGCAAGCGAAGAAGATCGGGGGACGGTACGCCGTTCCGCTTCGTCTGCCTCCGTTTTCCGGCTACGTTCTGAGACGCATCAAAAAAGAGACCAAGCGGACCGAATTCCGCATTGAAAAGATCGATTAACCGAAAGGGAGAACGATATGTATTGCAAAAAGGAATGCATCGCCATGCTTTTGGCGGGCGGACAGGGAAGCCGTCTGTACGCGCTGACATCCAAAACGGCGAAACCCGCGGTCAACTACGGCGGAAAGTACAGGATTATTGATTTCCCGCTCTCGAACTGCATCAACTCCGGCATTGATACGGTCGGCGTCCTGACGCAGTATCAGCCGCTTGCCTTAAACGACTATATCGGTAAAGGAGCGGCTTGGGACCTTGACCGGATACGCGGGGGGCTGACCGTGCTTCCGCCGTATCAGGACGGTAAGAACGCCGACTGGTACAAGGGGACCGCGAACGCGATCTACCAAAATATCGACTTCATCAAAAAGTTCGATCCGGACTACGTTCTGATCCTTTCGGGCGATCACATCTATAAGATGGATTACTCCAAGATGCTCGCTTTTCACAAGGAAAAGAAAGCGGCTTGCACGGTTGCGACCATTACGGTCCCGATCGAAGAGGCGTCGCGCTTCGGTATTTGCAATACGAAAGAAGACGGCTCGATCTACGAGTTTGAGGAAAAACCGAAGGAACCCAAAAACAATCAGGCGTCGATGGGAATCTACATTTTCTCCACCAACGTCCTGCTTGAGTACCTTGAGATCGACGAGAACGATCCCAAATCCTCGAAGGATTTTGGTAAGAACGTGATTCCGAACCTGCTTCGCTCGGGCGAGAGGCTCTTTGCCTATCCCTTCACGGGCTACTGGAAGGACGTCGGAACGATCGGCAGTCTTTGGGAAGCGAATATGGACCTGCTCGAAGAGAAACCGGAACTCGATCTCCGGTCGCGCTTCTTCCGCATCTATTCGCGCAACTCGGCGCGTCCGCCACAGTTTATCGGCAAGACCGCATCGATCTCATCTTCCATGATCTCCGAGGGGTGCTCGGTCTACGGTACGGTACGTCATTCGGTCATCTCGGGCGGATCCGTGATCGGAAAAGACGCCGTCGTCTGTGATTCCGTCATTATGGACGACGTTGTGATCGAACCCGGTGCGAAAGTCTACTACGCAATCGTCGACAGCGAATCGGTGATCCGCTCCGGCGTCACGGTCGGAAAACCCGACGCGGGGAAAGAAAAGATCACGGTGATCGCCAAAGGCAGCGACGTAACCAAAAACGAAGGGGGGAATTGAGCGATATGAGCACGACCGGCTTTATCTTTTCCAATCTGAACAGCAATACGCTCTCCCTTCTGACGTCCGACCGCACGGTCGCCGCCATTCCGTTCGGATGCCGCTACCGTCTCGTCGACTTTGCCCTCTCCAATATGGTGAACTCGGATATCACCGACATCAACATCATCGCCAACTACAACTTCCGGTCTTTGGTCAACCATATCGGTTCCGGTAAGGACTGGGATCTCGCTCGCCGTTCCGGCGGTATCAAGATCCTCTCGCCTGGGCAGGAGGCGCGGCAGGCGGAAGCGTTCGTCTACTCCTACCGTCTCGAGGCACTCCGGAGCATTCGCGATCGGATCAACGAACTGACGAGCGATACCGTCGTTCTGACCGACAGCGACCATCTCTGCAATATCGACCTCTCGGACGTCATCGCGTTCCATAAGGCAAACGACGCCGAGGCGACCTTCGTTACCGTGCAGAGCAAGATCGGGGATATGACGCGCGATCCGCAGACTGCGCTACAGTCCAACGCGAAAGGGCGCGTCACCGACATCGTGAAGTCGACGTCCTACGATCCCGATCACCCGTTCGTTTCGATCCGGATCTTCGTTCTCTCGACCGATTTCCTCGTCCGTGCGCTCGACGAGGCGGTTGCCCGGAACTATCACAGTTTCACCGACGATATCATCATGCACTCGCCAGAACGTCGCCGGTTCTTCTCCTACTGTTTCAACGATGTGGTGATTCCGGTGACGACTTTCCTCGATTATTACCGCGCCAATATCCTGCTGACGAGCGACGCCGCGGCGCGCAATGCGATCCTCGGAAAATGGGAGCGCCCGATTTATACCCGCGTCCACAATTCGCCCCCGACCGTCTATCTCGACGGCTGCAGCGTGAAGGATTCACTGATCGCCGACGGATGTCTGATTGAAGGGAAGGTCGAGAATTCGGTGCTATTCCGCGGAGTAAAGGTTTCCCGCGGTGCCGTCGTCAGGAACTCGATCCTCTTCGGCGATACCTACGTCGGAACCGGAAGTTCGCTCAACTGCATCGTCGCGGACAAGAACGTCGTGATTTCTGACGATCAGACACTTTCCGGCGCCGGTTCCACGCCGTTCTATATCGCAAAACACAAACGGATCTGACAGTCCGCGACAAATAAACGAAAGGAGAAGAAAGTGGATATCCTGTACGTGACAAGTGAGGCGGCGCCTTTTTCCGCGAGCGGCGGTCTCGGAGATGTGATGGGCGCATTGCCGCAGGCGGTGAAAGCCGCGTCCCCAGACGATACCGTCAGCGTGATCCTGCCGTATTGCAAAAAGAAAGTGCCGGAGAAACTTGCTTCTTCGTTCCGTTTTGTTTGCGAGTTCCGGTTCCGGTACGTCTGGCGTGACGCCTATGTCGGAATCTACGAGACCGAACGGGGCGGCGTGACCTATTATTTCGTCGATAACGAACAGTATTTTCTCCGTGACAATCTGTATGGAGAGTTTGACGACGGGGAACGCTTCGCGTTCTTTTCAATGGCGGTGATTGAATTCCTGCTCAAAACAGGTACGATGCCGAACGTCCTGCACGCGAACGATTGGCAGAGCGCCCTGACATTGGTCTATCTGCGTACGAAGTATTGCGACGTGAAGGAATTCCGTTCGATCAGAACGGTCTTCACCATTCACAACATCGAATATCAGGGCAAATACGATCTTGCGATCCTGGGCGATATTTTCGGACTTGAGGAACGCTTCCGTCCCGTCGTTGAATACGACGGCTGCATCAATCTGATGAAGGGTGCACTCGTCGTTGCCGACCGCGTCACGACGGTCAGCCCGAACTACGCCTGCGAACTCCGTCAGGCGTACTACGCGTACGGACTGCAGCACGTGATCAACGCAAACGGGCACAAACTGTCCGGAATCATCAACGGCATTGACACGACCTACTTTTCGCCGGATAAGGGCGGAGAGATTTCGTTTCCGTACTCGCTTTCCGACGTGTGGGAAGGAAAGGCGAAGAATAAGTCGGCGCTGCAAAGGGAACTCGGTCTCCCGGTTCGGCGCGACGTTCCGCTCGCCGTTATGATCACGCGTCTGGCTCGCCAGAAGGGCGTCGATCTTCTGACCTGCATCCTCGACGAACTTCTCGATGCCGATATTCAGTTCCTGATCCTCGGGACGGGGGACGCGGACTATGAGAAAACCCTTGCCGAGATCGCATCCCGTCATCCCGACAAAATGCGTGCGCTTTTCAAATTTGATCGTGCTCTCTCCAAACGTCTCTACGCGTCGGCGGACCTGTTTTTGATGCCGTCTCGTTCCGAACCCTGCGGGCTCGCGCAGATGATTGCCTGCTCCTACGGGACTATTCCGGTTGTTCGTGCGGTTGGCGGGCTTTACGATACCATCGTGCCCTACGGTCAGGAGGGCGCAAACGGTTTTGTTTTCAACAACTATAACGCGCACGAACTGCTTTTCCGCGTTAAGGATGCTCTCTCGCTTTACCGCAATCCAGACGAATG
>CAMZBE010000169.1 GCA_947304475.1 uncultured Clostridia bacterium | reverse complement strand
CCTGGACGTGTCGGAATTCGCGCGAACCCTTGTTCTGCGTGAGTTCAAAAATACGCTGCTCGGCGGCGTCGATGACGCGAGAGGCGTCCCCCTGCTCGGAAGACGCTTCTTCGGAGATCTCCTCGCACGCGGTGATCAGCCGACGGAGCATCGCCTTTTCCTTGACGATCTTTGCGTAGTCCGCGATGTTCGCGGCGGACGGCACCACCTGCGCGATCTGCGTCAGGTACTGGATCCCCCCGCTCTTGTCGCGATATCCGCCCTGCACCAGCGCGTCGACAAGCGTCACCGTGTCGATCGTGCGGTTCTTCAGGAACATTTCCTGGATCGCCGAAAAGATCGCGCGGTGCTCCTCCATATAAAAGTCGTCTGCGTCGAGTTTCCCGGCGATCCGCTCGAAACTCTCGGGTTTGACGAGGATCGAGCCGAGAACCGACTGCTCCGCCTCGACGGCGAGCGGCATTTTTCTCAACAGATCAGACGCTTCCATTCGCGATTACCCCTCGACCGAGACCGTGAATTTGCCCTCGATCCCTTCGTACAGTTTTACCGTGATCTGATAGGTTCCGTGCGCCTTGATCGGGCTGTCGAGCGAAATCTTGCGCTTATCGACCGGCTGACCGACCTTTTCCGCGAGCGCAGTCGCAATCTCTTTGCTCGTCACCGCGCCGTAGAGCCGTCCGTCGCCGCCCGAGGGGGCTTTGATATGCAGTACGACGCCCGACAGTTTCTCCGCGAGTTCGCGCGCAGCCTTCTTCTCTTCGTCGATCCGGTGCTGCTCTGCCTCCCGCTTCCCCTTCAGTTGGTTCTGCGCCTGCGCGTCGGCGGGAATCGCCTTCTTCTGCGGGAAAAGGAAGTTGCGGGCAAACCCGTCCGAAACCTCGACGATCTGATCCTTTTTTCCCTGTCCTTTTACGTCCTGTAACAAAATGACTTTCATGTTAAAAACCTCGTGTTTTACTCGTTTGCGGTCATCCGTGCGCAAAATACTCGTCGACGCACCGTGTGACCTGGGACAGAACGCTCTGCGCCCGCGACGTCGAAATGTCCGCCGCCCGACATCTTCTCAAGGATCAACTGCACGTTGATCGTACCCTTGGAACGGGCGGAAATATAGGTGGTCGAATCGATCTTGACGAGCGCGAACGCCGCCTCTATCTTGTTGATCGAGAGCATCTTGTCCGCCGCCTGCGCCGCGATAACGCGGTAGGACTGATCGGTGTCGCCCTCGACGCAGGAGATGGCGATATTGCCGCGGTAGATCTGGATCGCGCCTATGAAGCGGGACTCCTTGTAGAAGGAGTCGGCGTCGACGCGGAACAGGTCGTCGGTATCCACCGAGTCGGCGCCCGCCGCCCCGAGGAAATGCGCCGCCGAATAGGTACGGACGCCGGAGTTGCGCGTAAAGTGCTTGGTGTCGAGCAGGATGCCCGCGAGCAGCAGTTCCGCCTCTTCCTTGCGGAGCGTGGCGGTGCCGCTGCCGAACTCAAGCAGTTCGCAGACGAGTTCCGACGCCGACGAAGCAGACGGCTCGATGAAGTCGAGTTTGACCTTCGACGGGAACTCGGTGGTCTGGATATGGTGGTCGATCACGGCGACCGATTCGACGCGCTCAAATACCGACGGGAACTCGGTATAACTGAAGTTGTTGACGTCGACCACGATCAGGAGCGTATCGCGCTTGACCGATTCGAGCGCCTCTTTTTCCCCGACGAACATCCCGTGCAGGTCGGCGAGTTCCGACGCCTTCTGGAAGCAGTTGCGCAGGTTCTCGTTGCCCGAGTCGATCGCGATGGTCGGACGGACGCCGCAGCCCTGACAGATCTTCGCGACGCCGATCGCCGCGCCGAACGCGTCGAAATCGGCGAATCGGTGTCCCATGATGATCACGTTGTCGGCGCGCGCGATCAGGGCGCAGAGTTGCTTCGAGATCATACGGGCGCGGACGTTGGTACGTTTGTAGACGGCTTTGGTCCGTCCGCCGTAGTACTCGATACCGCCCTCGTACTTGTAGACGACCTGGTCGCCGCCGCGCTGAAGCGCGAGGTCGAGCGCCGCCTGCGCCGCCTCCTGCCGGACGGCAAGAGAACCGCTGACGCGCGCCACGCCCATCGAGATCGTGACCGAGATGCCGTCCCCGATATGCGTGCTGCGGACGCGGTCGAGGATCTCGAAACGGTTACGGATGAACTCATCGAGATCGGCGGAGTCGAAGAACAGAATATATTTGTCGTTATCGTAGGATTTGATGATCCCGCCGACCTTGTCAACCCAGTGGCGGAGTTTCTCGTCGACGTCGGCGACGGCGTCGCGCAGGTTCTCGTGGACGTTCTGAATGACCTCTTCGATATTGTCGAGCGAAACGAAGGCGACGACCACGCGTTCCTTGTCGTATTTCTCTTCCAGACCGACAAGATCGGTCACGTCCTTCAGGACGATCAGCACGTAGCGTCTTCCCTCACACTCGGTCCCGACGGCGTCGTAGGAGTAGACGCGGTCGTTCACGGTCAGACGGTGCTGTTCCTCGTCTACGTTGAAGAGCGAGTTGATCGAACTGCCGAGCGAGGCGCCCTTCCCTTCAAGCCAGGGCGCGAGTTCCGCGTTGTACCAGCAGAGGTTGCCGTACTCGTCGCAGATCAGGGCGGGCGAATGGAGTTTTCCGATCAGTTCGCCGAGCGGACTGGTGAGCAGTCCGAGCATCGAGTTGTCGAGCATGATCGGATCGACCTTCATTCTGCGCGCCGCCCAGAGGGTAAGCAGGAGAAGGTACGCCGCGAGAACGCCGATCCCGGTATAGAGATTGGCGAAACGCGTATAGACCGCAAGGACGACCAGAAACAGGATCGCAAGGCAACCGAAAGCGACGATCGCGATGACGTCCTCTTTGGTGGCGATCCGGGTGTCCCGTGCGGGATTTTTATAAACTTTTACCGGACTTTTTTTCACGTTCATTCCTCACATTCGGGGGGCGATCTGCCCGAAAGGTATTCGCTCCCTTATACCATATTATAACAGATTTTTATTCTTTTGTAAAGCAAAAAAGCGATTTTCTTCGGGGAAAGTTGTTTTTACCGCTCCTTCCGATGGGGGCGTCGGCTTCCGCTTCTGCGGGACTTGCCCGCCGTCGCTCGAAAATCCGAGATCACCCCCCTCTCCTTTTTCGCGTACGCCGTAAGCGCCCGGACGTGCTTTCGCTTCGGACCTTCGGGCTCGCCGGTCTTCTCCCGCTTCCGAAATTGCGTTTTGCTCTTGCAAAGGGCTCGCTTTTGTTGTAAAATATAGAGAGAAAGTAAGAAGAAAGGAGACGCCCCATGAAAGAACAGCCCGGACCGTCCTCAAGCGTCCGCGTTCTGCACGGCGTCGGGGATACCCGAGCCAAGACGCTTGAAAAAGCGGGTTTGGTCACGGTCGAAGACGTCGTCCGGCGCTTCCCCCGCGCCTATCAGGACCGGGGCGACGTGCGCCGTCTTGCCGACGGAGGCGACGGTGAAAAACACTCCTTTCTTCTGACCGTCGCCACCGTACCGTCGACCGCCCGCCTGCGCGGTCGCATGGTACTGACCAAATTCCGCGTTTTCGACGACTCCGGCTCGGCGGAAGCGGTCTTCTTCAATCAGCCGTATCTGCGCGACGTCTTCCACGTCGGGGATACCTTCCGCTTCTACGGTTCGCTTTCGTTTACCAAGAACCGCTGCCAACTCTCCTCCCCCGCCTACGAACCCGCCGAAGAGGGCGCGGTTTTGCCCGATTATTTCCCGATCTACTCGCTTCCCGACGGGATCTCGCAGAAAACCTTCCGCGGAATGGTCGAAAGCGCGCTCCCGCTCGTCCTTCCCACCCTCTCGGATCCCCTTCCCGAGCGCGTCAGGCTTGAAAACCGGCTCCCGGCTCTGTCGCTTGCGATCCGGA